>JAOPWW010000513.1 GCA_025965495.1 Frankiales bacterium | reverse complement strand
CGTCCCGCTCGTCGTCGAGCACGTCGTCGAGGAGCACGTCGAGCTCGTCGCCGTGGGATGCGAGCTCGTCCTGTCGGCTGGCGACCGGGGCGCCGCCGTGGTGGCCGGCGGAGCGCTCGATGGCGGTGACGCTGCCGCCGAGGTAGGCCTCGACCACGGCGGGGTCGTGCCGGACGTGTTCGGGGGTGCCGGCGGCGATGACCTCGCCGTCGGCCATGCAGACGATCCGGTCGGACAGGCCCATGATCAGCGGGATGTCGTGCTCGATGATGATCAGCGTGAGGCCGAGCTCGGCCTTGAGCTTGACCAGCAGGGCGCCGAGGGCCTCGGTCTCCTTCTGGGCGACGCCGGAGGACGGCTCGTCGAGCAGCAGCAGCTGTGGCTCGAGGGCGACGAGGCAGGCGATCTCGGTGATGCGCCGGGTGCCGGTGGACAGTTCCTGGATCTGGCTGCCGCGGTAGCGCTCCAGGCCCATCCACGCGACGAGCTCCTCGGCGCGGGCGAGCTTGCGCTTCTCCTGCCCCTTGAGGCCGAGCAGCGAGGGCACGAGCCGGGTCGGGTCGACCCGCTCGAGAGAGAGCTGGACGCACTCGAGGACGGTCAGAGTGGGGAACAGTGCGGCGTCCTGGAAGGAGCGGATCAGGCCCATGCGGCCGCGGGCTTCCGGGCCGAGCCCGGTGACGTCGCGACCGGCGTACCGGACGACGCCCTCGTCGGCGCGGGTGAAGCCGGCGAGCAGCTCGAAGGTGGTGGTCTTGCCGGCGCCGTTCGGTCCGATCAGGCCGAGGGTCTCCCCGGTGCGGACCTGGAAGCTGACGCCGCGGACGGCGCGGACACCGCCGAAGCTCTTGCGCAGCCCGGTGACCTCGAGCAGTGCACCGCCGGGGGCGGCCCTGCGGTGCGTCGGCTTGCGCAGGACCGGCCGGGTGGTGCCCTGCGGCGCACCGTTCGCACCGAACCCCCGCTCGTCGGCGTAGGCCTGCTCGACGTCGACGCCGGCACGGGCGGCCAGCGCGTCAGCGATCCGGTTGCGGACCGGCGCGACGAGGGAACCGAGCCCGCCCGGCAGGTACATGATGATGAGCAGCTGGCCGAGGCTGGTGGCGGCCAGGCCGGCGCTGTCGAGCGGCAGGAAGGTCGCGCCCTGCACCACGAGCGCGCCGAGCACGGGGCCGTAGAGCAGGCCGAGCCCGCCGATGACGGCGATGACGACGACGTCGATGCTGGCCCGGGTGGGGAAGCTCGTGGCGCCGATCTGCGCCAGGGAGTGGCCGTACATCGCTCCACCGATCCCGGCGATGAACCCGGCGAGCGCAAAGCCCTGCAGCTTGACGACGCTGGCGGGGACGGTGAAGGCGCGGGCGGCGTCCTCGTTGTCGCGGACCGCGACCAGGCGCCGGCCGAGCCCGCCCGAGCGGACGTTCCTCGCTAGCAGCATCGCGGCGAGCAGGACGCCGAGCCCGACGTAGTAGTAGGACCGGCCGGACTCGAAGGCGAAGTCGCCGACTGTCGGCCGGCCGGGGTCCTGCCCGGTGCCGAGCAGGTAGTGCTGCTGCAGCAGGTAGCCGGGCACGACAAGGGCGAACGACAGGGTCGTGACGGTGAGCAGCAGGCCCTTGATACGCAGGGCCGGGATCCCGATGAGCACCGAGACGAGCGCGCTCGCGAGGCCGGCGTAGAGGAAGCTCTCGAAGTAGTTGCCGGTGCGGCGGCTGACCTCGAACGAGGCCCAGGCACCGATCGCGCCGATGGCGAACTGGCCCAGGCTCAGCTGCCCTCCGAGGCCCGTGATGATCCCGACGCTGACGGCGAGGATGACGAAACCGAAGCTGCCGGTGAGCTTGACGGCGTTGCTGTTGCTGATGTGGAGCGGCAGCAGCACGAAGAAGGCGATGGTGGTCAGGGCGAGCACGGGCGTGAGCAGACGGACGGCCGCGACCTGTCGGATCGCCCGCGGCAGGGGCGCGGCGGCCTGGACTGCGGCCCAGCTGCCCTTCTCTTCGGCTCGGCCGACGCGCTGCTTCTGCAGCAGCAGGGCGCCGAGGATGATGACGAACAGGGCGACCTGCACGAGGCCGGCCTGTGCGTAGTTCCACAGCAGCAGTTGCTCGACGATGCCGATCAGGGCGCCGGCGAACAAGGCGATCGGCAGCGACTGCATCCGGGCGAGGACCGCGCCGGTCAGGGCGACCAGCAGCAGCGACGGGCCGAAGCTGTCACCGGACGAGAAGCCCTGGGTGGGCTGGGTGAGGATGGCCGAGAAGCAGGCGAGCGCGCCGGCCATGCCCCAGGCCAGGGAGCTCATGCGCGAACTGCTGACGCCGGCCATGCGCGCTGCCTCGGGGTTCGCGGCGGCGGCCCGGATGCCGAGACCGAACCGGGAGAACTTCAGGAACAGCCCGACTCCGAGCACGACGAGCGGGCTCAGGATGAGCATGCCGCTGTAGGCGGGGGTGACGAGCAGGGCACCGACCCGGAAGGTCGGCAGGCCCACCGGCTGGGGGAACAGGGACCCGGCGGAGGCCTGGTTGTTGATCGCGAAGGCGAACAGCACGAGGAACTGACCGACGCCGAGGGTCGCGACGACGCTCATGATTGCCGGTGCCCTGCGCAGGCGGCGGACGACGACGGCTTCGGCGAAGGCGCCGGTCCCCGCAGCGAGCAGTAGGGCGGGGGCGAAGGCGATCCAGTACGGCACGTGCGCCTTGACGACGAGCAGGCCGAAGATCGCCGCGCCGAAGGCGCCGATCTGGCCGTGGGCGAAGTTGATGATCCGGTTCGTGCGGTAGATGAGCACCAGGCCGACAGACAGCAGGCCGTACGTCAGCCCGACGATCAGGCCGAGCAGCAGCACCGGCACCGGCGACTCGAAGTGGTGGCTCTGGGTGCGCTCGGTGTGCAGGTGGGGCAGCAGCACCTTGAGCAGGACGACGGCGCCGAGCAGGCCGACTCCTGCCCTGCCGAGCGCCCTCGGGGTGCATGCGGCTCTGACGTCGCGGAGTACGGGGGCCAAGAGCTCGTTCACCGGGATGTCCTCTGGCTGGGTGCGGGCTGGTCGGCGGGCTCGGGGGCGGCGTCGGCGCCCTCGAGGAACACGGCGCGGAGCAGGTCTGCGCGCTCGAGCAGCTCGTCGGCCGGGCCGTCGAAGCGCATCTGGCCCTTCTCCATGAAGTAGGCGTGATCGACCAGGCTGAGCGCGATGTTGACGCTCTGCTCGACCAGGACGACTGCGGTGCCGGTGGCGTTGATCCGCCGGACCATGTCGAGCAGCTGCCCGACGATGATCGGGGCGAGCCCGAGGCTCAGCTCGTCGATGAGCAGCAGCTTCGGCTTGAGGATCAGCGCCTTGGACAGGCCGACCATCTGCTGCTCGCCGCCGGACAGGTTGGCCGCCAGCGATGTCCGCCGCTCGTACAGGCGCGGGAACGCCTCGAAGCACTCCTCGATCGAGGAGTCGATCCGCTTCTTGTCGCGGCCGAGCGTGTAGCCGAAGGTGCGCAGGTTCTCCACGACGTCCATGGAGCCGAAGACGGCCTTGCCGCCCGGCACCTGCGTGATCCCCAGGGGGACGCGGCGCTCGGCGTCGAGGTAGGTGATGTCCTGCCCGCGGTGCCGGACGCTGCCGGCGCTCGGCAGGCCGATGCCGGACACGACCTTCAGCAGCGTGCTCTTGCCGGCGCCGTTGGTCCCGAGAAGGGCGACCATCTCGCCGTCGTCGACGGTGAAGTCGACGTCGAACAGGACCTGGAGCTGCCCGTAGGAGAAGTCGACACCTCTGCAGGCCAGCAGCGGGAGCTTCCCACCGCGGGCCTTGACCGTGCGGACGTCCTCGGTCTCGAGGATCTCGTCGATCATGCGGTCGAGGTCGCCCTCGAGCAGGCGGGCCGAGCTGCGGACGATGAGCCCGGCGAGGACGCCCGGGAGCATCAGCGCGGCCAGCGCCCCGGACAGGCCGACCCGCTTGTCGAGACCCGACAGGAAGATCACGCCGACGATGGAGCCGGCCGCCGCGAACATGCCGGTGACAGCTGCGGCGTGCGGGCGGTAGCGGGCGTCGAGCACGGACATGAAGGTCGCAGTCAGGCCGGGGACCAGCACCGCGATGAAGGCCTGGCCCGCGGCGATGAACAGGAACATCAGCCAGAAGGTCGGCATGAGGGCGCCGATCGCGATGCAGACGACGGCGGCGATGAGGAAGTTGCCGCAGGTCAGAGGCACCGACGACGGGTCGGTGCGGAAGACCTTCTCGGTCCGCGAGCCGTAGGCCAGCAGCGCCAGGATGCTCAGCGCGGCCACGACGGCGAAGAAGACCCCCCGGCCGGCCGCGTCGAGGTCCCACTTGACCTCGAGGAAGGTCGACAGGTAGGTGCCGAACGGGACCAGCAGCACCCCGAGGGCGAAGTAGCCCGAGGACACGCGGCGCACGGTCGGCACGAGCAGCACGCGCCGCAGGATCTCGAAGAAGCCGAGCTCGACCTCGTCCTCGTCGACCGGGAGATCGGTCGGTGCGCCCTGCCGCTCGTGCTCCTGGGCGCGCAGCGCCTCGGTGTCGAACCGGCCGGAGCCGGGGTCCTTGAGCCCGAGGGTGAGCATGGACGTGGCGATCGACACGATGCCGAGGCCGAGGAAGACGCCGCGCCAGGTCAGGTTGAGCGGCCCGGCGAGCAGCGCCACCAGCAGCGGCGCACCGATCGTGGTGGCCGTCTTGAGCGCCGTGTAACCCGACAGCACTCGGACGCGGGCCTGCGGGGGGTAGGAGTCGACGAGCAGCGGCGTGTGCAGGGCGTACGCCGAACCAGTCGAGACGCCGTCGAGGACGAGCACCGCGATCAGCGCGAGGAGGCTCGTGACGAAGCCGGTGAACAGCGTCGCGACGGACCACGCGATACCGGTGGTGATGCAGATGATCGCGCGGCTGCCCTTGCGCTGCGACAGCGCCGCCATGGGCAGCGGTGCCAGCACGATGGCGAGGAACGCCAGGGTGCGGGCGGCGGCGATGGCGCCCAGCGACAGGCCCAGCGCCCGGCTGACCTCGGGCGTGAGGATCGTGAACGCCTCGGACTGGAACAGGTCGGTGATGGCCAGCAGGCCGAGCGCGACCATCGGGTAGAGCGAGACGCCGTGCTCGCGCAGCACCGGGCGCAGCGGCTCGCTCTTCTCGGCCTGCGACATGCCGAGGGTGGCGCGCGCTGCGCTGCGGCGGACAGCCCGGTCGTCGACGGGCAGGGGGGCCAGGTCGACCGGCGGCTCCTGGACGGCGGTCACGTAGCGCTCCTCTTGGTCTTGAACGGTCGGTACCAAGCCGACTCGCCGATCCTGACGCCCTTGCCGTTCAGAAGCACGACGTTCACGAAGTGCTGCTCGTCGCCGACCCCGTCGCCGGCGTCGGGCAGCCGGTCCAGGCTGACTCGGGGAGCTGTGGTCAGGTAGACGTCCTGATCGGCGAGGTACGTCGGGTCGGGGCACCGCGGGTCGCGGCTGCAGGCGCTGTCGTTGCGGGCCAGCCAGTGCAGGTCCTTGCCGACCGGCATGGGCGCGCGGTCGACGAAGACGGCGAAGATGCCCTTGTCCTCGCTGCTCGTGCCGTCCAGGCCGACCGGCGAGAAGTCCTGCATGGCCCAGGTGACTCGGAGCGGCGTCGTCACCAGGGCGCGGGCCTTCGGGGCGGAGAACGACAGCCGGTCGTCGTTGTGGAACTGCAGGTCGCTGGTGCTGCAGGCGCTCAAGGCGAGCAGCCCCGTCAGGGCAAGAGCGGCTCGCGACCGGCGACGAAGGGGCCGTCGACGAGCAGGCTGACCGGCCCGTCCGCTGCGTCCGGCGAGAAACGGGAGCGGGCGCACGTGCGTACCGCGTGCGGGGGCTGCCTCGCGTTCCTGCGGACCCACCTCTGCCGGCACGACGTCGGGCAGCGGACGAGCGGCAGGGCCGCACGGGACGTGAGGGGGCCGGTCGGTCGGCTGTGGAGGTGCTGCCTGGGCGTCGGAACCGACGACGAGAGCGGTGAGCAGGGCGAGCCTCACGAGGAGTCCTCCGCGCTGAGTGTTGACTTGAACGGTCGTTCAAGCGATGTGACCGACCTTGCAGCAGTCGTTGCGTTCTTGTCAAGCGTCTGCGTATCTTGCAGACTCACGCAGTCCGAACGATCGTTCAAGGGAGCCCTCGTGGCGCAGAACACGATCCGAACTACTGCACTGCTGCCCGCTCGAGCAGACCTCGCGGGACCGCGCCTGCGCCTGTTCGAGGCGGCGCTGGAGCTGTTCGGCGAGCGCGGCTACGACGCCGTCTCCGTCCGTGACCTGATGAGCGCGCTCGGCCAGCAGCCGGGAGCGCTCTACGGCCACGTGCCGTCCAAGCAGCACCTGCTGTACGAGCTGACCTGCATCGGCCACGAGGAGCAGCGCGACCGGCTGAAGGATGCCCTCCTTGACGCCGGTAGGGAGCCCAACGACCAGATCCGCGCCCTCACCCGGGCGCACGTGGCGATTCACCTGCAGTACCCGGCGCTCGCCCGCGTCACGACGCGCGAGGCCCGGGCGCTGAGCGAGGAGCAGCGGATGTCTGTGCTCGTCGTCCGCGACGAGAGCATCCGGATGTTCCTCGACGTCGTCGAGCGAGGCGTCCGCCTCGGTGCCTTCGCCCCGGAGGAGCCGTTGCTGGCCGTGTACGCGGTAGGTGCGCTCGGCGTCCGCGCTGCCGAGTGGTGGACCCCCGACTCCCCCTTCAGCGCCTCGAAGGTCGCTGACACCTACGCCGAGTACGCCGTCCGGCTGCTCGGTCCTGCCACTCCCACAGAATGACCTGAGAGGTCCTCATGCCCACCACCCTGTCCGACGGCGTTCGCATCTCCTGGCAGGAGACCGGCTCTGGCACGCCCCTGCTGCTCTGCATGGGCGCGAGCTACAGCAGCGCCATGTGGTACCCGGCGGTCTCGGCCCTGGCGACCTCCCACCGCGTGATCTCCTTCGACAACCGCGGGACGGGCGGGAGCGGCTGGACCTCGGTCGCCTCCATCGAGGACATGGCCTCCGACGCCCTCGCCGTCCTGGACGCGGCCGGGGAGCGGAGCGCCCACGTCTACGGCGCCTCGCTCGGCGGCGTCGTCGCCCAGCAGATCGCTCTGCAGGCGCCTGACCGCGTGCGCAGCCTGGTGCTCGGCTGCACCGGCATCCTGTCCGAAGACAAGCCGCGTGCACCCCGCTGGCTGCGGCACCTGCTGCGCCTGCCCCGTCCCGTGCTCAGCGCGCTGCTCAGCAAGAGCGACCCCTACGGTCCTGCCTGCCCCGCTGACCGGGCCGCCGTGGACCGGGCGGTCCTGGCCGAGGAGAAGCCGGCGCGCCAGGCCCTGGTGGCGCAGCAGGACGCCCTGCGGGCCTACCGCGTCACGCGCGAGCAGGTCGCGGCCCTCGACGTGCCGGCTCTGGTCCTGCACGGCGACGCGGACACCGTCGTCAAGCACGCCTGGGGCGAGGAGCTCGCCGCGACGCTCCCGCAGGCCCGCCTCGTCAGCTACCCGGGCATCGGGCACAACTACCTCGTCGGCCGTGGCGACGAGGCCAACGCCGAGGTCCTCGCCTTCCTGCGCAGCGTCGACGCCGTGGCGCCGGAGCTGCAGCCGGCCCCGTGAGGTCGGTACCGCTGGACGGCCTGCCGGTCGTCGGCGCCCTGCACGAGGAGCACACCGACACCGGTGTCGCCTTCGAGCGGTTGCCGCGACGGACCAGGGCGCAGGTCGCCGACCCCTCCCTGCAGCTCGTCCTGGCGATGCCCGCGGGCGTCCGGCTGGCCTTCACCTCGGCCAGCACGGTGCTGGAGCTCGACCTCGCGGCGACTGCAGTGCAGGTCGGTGACCTGCCGTACGTGCGCCCGGCCGTCGACGTCGTCGTCGCTGGCGAGCCGGTGCTGTCGGTCGAGGTCGTGGAGCACGCCGTCCTGCAGTTGCGCGGGCCCCTCCCGGAGGACGTGGTCGTGCTCCCGGGCGGGCCTGGCACGGTGCGCCTGGCCCTGCCCGGGGACGACCGCCGGGTCGAGGTGTGGTTCCCCCACGGCGCCGTCACCGAGCTGCGGGGAGTGCGGGTCGACGAGGGCAAGGACCTGCGGCCCGTGCCGCCCGAGGGGCTGCGGTGGGTCCACCACGGCAGTTCCATCAGCCACTGCCTCGAGGCGTCCAGCCCGACGCAGACGTGGCCGGCCCTGGTCGCACGCGAGCAGGGCCTGGACCTGCTCGACCTGGCGCTCGCGGGGCAGTGCCAGCTCGACGGCTGGACCGCGCGTGCGATCAGGGACGCACCGGCCGATCTGATCAGCCTCAAGCTGGGCATCAACGTCGTCAACGGCGACACCATGCGGGAGCGGACCTTCCACGCCGCCGTCCACGGCTTCCTCGACACCGTCCGCGACGGGCACCCCGACACCCCGCTGCTGGTCGTCACGCCGATCGTCTGCCCGGCCGTCGAGCAGCACCCGGGCCCGACGGCGCTGCAGGACGGCGTCTTCGGCGTCGTGCCACGGCCCGACGCGCTGGCGACGGGGGCGCTCACCCTGCAGCGAGTGCGAGAGGTCCTGTCCGAGGTCGTCACGGCGCGTCAGGCCGCGGACCCGGCACTGCACCTGCTCGACGGCCTGCAGCTGTTCGGACCCGCCGACGTCGACTCCCTGCCCGACGGGCTGCACCCCGACGCAGCTGGCTACCGGACCATGGCCGAGCGCTTCTCCACCCTCGTCTTCGGCGGGAGCGGGGCGTTCAGGCCTCGAGCAGGAACTGCGACACGACCGGGGCCAGCGTCGTTGCGCTCGTGATCAGCGCGAGGTGGCCGTCGTCGTAGGTGTGCAACCGGGCGTGCGGCAGCAGTCGGGTCATCACGCGGGCGTTCACGACAGGGACGATCGGGTCGTCGGTGCCGGCCAGCACCAGGGTCCGCTGCCGGATCAGCGGCAGCCACGGCAGGCTGGTCCAGCCCGCGCCGGCGAGGAGCTGGTGCAGGTAGCCCCGGCGCGACGGTGGCCGGTCCTCCCCGGTCAGCAGGCCCGCGGCAGCGGCGGGGTCGCGGCGGACCGCGCCCCCGTAGAGCGTGCCGGCGACCCGGCGCGCGTACTCGGGGTCGCGGTAGCGCCCCGGAGCCACCATGTGGCGCAAGACCCTCGGTGACCCGGGCACCATGAGCGATCCGGTCCCGGTCGCGGCGAGGACGAGGCGGCGGCAGGCGCGCGGGTGCTGGAAGGCGATCTGCTGAGCGAGCGCGCCGCCCCAGGAGATGCCGAGGAGGTCGAACTGCCCGGTCCGGTCGAGCTCGCGCACCAACCGGACGGCGATCTCGGCGATCGCCTGGTACGGCAGCGGCAGGCGCGACGTCGAGGACGCGCCGACACCGGGGGCGTCGAACCGGATGGTGGTCAGACGAGCGTCCAGCGCCTCGACGAAGGGCCGCCAGGTGCTGTGGTGCGCGCCGATGCCGTTGCACAAGAGCAGCGGGACGCCGCCGCCCGTCCCCTCCCGGACGACGCCGTGCACGTCGACGCCGAGTGCCCGGACGCGTACCGACCGTTCAGGAGCGTTCACGCGTCGAGGACGTAGCTGCCGGGTGCTGCTTCGAGCACGGGCAGCGCGACGCTGCCGAGCACGGTAGGCGCTGGAACCGTCTCCGGATTGCGTTCCGTCAGCCAGGCCACGTAGTCGCTCCACCACGAGCCCGTGCAGGTCGCTGCCTCGGCCGCCCAGGTGTCGGGGTCGGTGGTGTCCTGCACCGGCTGGTCGTGCACGCGGTAGCTGGCCTTCGGATTGCCGGGCGGGTTCACCAGCGCGGCGATGTGCCCGCTGGTCGAGAGCACGAAGCGGCCCTTGCCGCCGAGCAGCCGAGCGCTACGGAAGCACGAGTGCCAGGCGCACAGGTGATCGGCGACGCCGGCGACGACGTAGCTGTCCACCGTCACCTTCTGCAGGTCGACTTCAGTGCCGAGCACTGTCGTCCCGCCGGGCCGGGTCAGCCCGTTCGTCATGGCGAGATCCAGGAAGTCGGCGTGCAAGCGCGCCGTCATCCGCGTCGTGTCGGCGTTCCAGGCCAGGATGTCGAACGCCGGCGGCTGCTTGCCCTCGAGGTAGTTGTTCACCCAGTAGTTCCAGATCAGGTCGTTGGGCCGCAGCCAGGCGAAGACCTCCGCGAGCCGCCGGCCGTCGAGGTAGCCCGTGCGCCGGGAGGCAGCGGCGGCCGCCGCGGCGGTGGGGGCGTCGACCAGCGCGCTGGTGGTGCCGGCGCGAGCCTGGTCGAGCACCGTGACCAGCAGGGTCAGGCTTGCCAGCCGCTCGCCCTGCCCCGTCTGGGCCAGGTGCGCGGCGACGGCACTGGTGAGGATGCCGCCCGAACAGGCCGCCATCACGTGGGTCCGCTCGGCGGACGTGAGCTCCCGCGTCGCGGCCATCGCCTCGAGGACCGCCGCGGCGTAGGTGTCGATGCCCCACTTGCTGTGCCGGGCGTCGGGGTTGCGCCACGACACGACGAAGACCTGCTGCCCAGAGGCCACCAGGTGCTCGACGAGGCTCCGCTGCCGCGCGAGGTCCAGGACGTAGAACTTGTTGATGGTCGGCGGCACGACGAGCAGCGGCTCGCGCCTGACGCTCTCGGTGACCGGCGTGTACTGCAGGAGCTCGAACTGCGGGGTGCGCAGCACGACGACGCCCGGGGTGGCCGCGACCTGCTCGCCCACGCGGAAGGCGGCGCGGTCGACCATCGACGGCACGCGCGGCAGCGAAGACAGGTCTGAGACCAGGTTGCGCACACCACGCACCACGCTCAACCCGCCGGTGTCGAGGGCCGCCTTCCACGCAACGGGGCTGGTGAGCGGGTTGTTGCTGGGCGCGAGGGCATCGCTGACGTTCGTCACGGCGAAGCGCAGCCGCTCGGCGTGCTGCCACGCCATCGGCAGGTCCTGGGCGAGCCCCTCGGCCGCGGCAGCAGCCGCGAGGTAGGCCTGCAGGACGCGACGCAGGCCCGGGTTGCCGGTCCAGGCGGGGTCGGTGAAGCGCTTGTCACGGGTGCTCGGGGCCAGCGCCGACGTCCCGACGACGACCTTCGTGAGCTCAGCGGCGAGCGTGCCGGCCCGGGCCGCCACGCGCCGGGGCCGGCTGACGAGGGCGCGGCCGACAGCGAGCGTGGTGCTCAACGGCAACAGCCGCGGCCCCGCTCCCAGCGCCGCCTGGCTCAGCAGCGAGTCGAGCGGTGCGGCGACGTCGGGTGCGGTCTGCAGGGTGCTCACGCTGCTCCTACGGCACGGCCCGGTACGGCGGGTGCCAGGCTACGGCGGTCTGCTCGAGGAGCTGACTGCGCTACGAGTTGAACGACTGTGCAACAGTCTCTCACGGACGAGGTCCTGACAAGCGCCTTGCCGGGCGGATACCTCACACCTTCTGGCTGAACGATCGTTCACATCTCGAGGAGCCTCATGGTCCGTCTGTTGAACTTCTCCCTGACTGGGACCGACGGTGGGCCCCCCGGCCAGGACGCGGACTGGATCCCCGTCGAGGTGCCAGGGGGTGTGCACGAGGCCTTGGTCTCCGCCGGGCTGCTCCGGCACCCGTACACGGTCGACGAGGCCGAGGTCGGCTGGGTCGAGCGGCGCACCTGGTGGTACCGGGCAGAGGTCGAGCTGCCCACCTGCCCGGCCCTGCTGCGCTTCGAGGGGCTCGACGGCGTGGCCACGGTGTGGCTGGACGAGGTCGAGCTGGGCACCCATGCCAACCAGTTCCGGCCGGCCGAGTTCGGCGTGACGGGCCCGGCGGGCACGAGGACGCTGCTCGTCCGGTTCGTCCCGCCGCTCGACGGGCTCGTCGCGCCGGATCAGCTGAAGGCGTCCGTCGAGGCGTTGACGCAGGCCCGACGCCGCATCCGCCCGCGAGCCGAACCGCCTGCCGCGGACGACCTGCTGCTGCGGCTGCAGCGGGTGCGCCGGCGCAAGGCGGCCTGCTCGTGGGGATGGGACCTCGGCCCGCGCCTGCCCTCGATCGGCCTGCACGGAGTGGTCTCTCTCCTGGCGCAGGCACACCACCGGATCCTGGGCGTGCACGCCCGGACGACGTCGCTGGACAGCTCGGCAGTCCTCGCCGTGACGGTCGCGGCAAGGGTGAGCGAGAAGGCACAGGTCGAGGTCGAGCTGCGCGACCCGGACGGCGACGTCGTCGCCGCCTGGTCAGGCGCGGCCGCGGCCGAGCTCGACGTCGCGCTCGACGTCTCCGAGGCGCGTGCCTGGTGGCCGCACGACCTCGGCGAGCAGCCGCTGTACTCCCTGCAGGTCCGGCTGGTCCGGGGTGACGACGTCCTGGACGAGCGCACAGAGCGCGTCGGCCTTCGTACGATCGAACTGGACCGCACGCCAGTAGCGGAAGGCCGGCTGTTCCGACTCGTCGTCAACGGCGTCCCGATCTTCGTCCGGGGCGCGAACTGGGTGCCGGCGTCGCTGCTCGTCGGGTCCGTGCCCCCGAGCCGGTACCGCGAGCTGGTCGAGGCCGCGCGACACGCGCAGATGAACGCGCTGCGGGTGTGGGGTGGTGGTGTCTACGAGCACGACGCGTTCTACGAGGCGTGCGACGAGCTCGGCGTCCTCGTCTGGCAGGACTTCATGTTCGCCTGCGACGACTACCCCAGTGGAGACCCGGGCCTCACGGCGGAGGTCCACGCGGAGGCGGTCCACCAGGTGCGGCGGCTGCGCAACCACCCGTGCCTCGCGCTGTGGGCCGGGAACAACGAGGTGCAGGGCATCCACGAGATCGCGACAGGCGAGGTGACACCTGGGCCGTGGGGCTGGTCCTGGTTCGCCGAGCTGCTCCCCGGCGTCGTCGCCGAGCACAGCCCCGGCGCGGTCTACTGGCCCGGGAGCCCGTGGGGCGAGGACCCGTCCGAGACCGTCAACGGCGTCCGGGACGGCGACCGGCACGCCTGGGAGGTCTGGCACGGGATCGACGTCGGCGCGGGAACGCACGAGGACTACGCGACGCCCGGCGAGGCCGCGCACCCGCGCCGGTACCTGCACGACACCGGCCGCTTCATCAGCGAGTTCGGCATCCACGCCGCCCCCGAGCTCGCCACCTTGCAGCGCTGGTCCGGCGGCGCCCCGCTCGCCCTGGACAGCCCGGCGTTCCTGCACCGCAACAAGGACACCCCCGGGGACAAGGCCTGGGCGCTCATGGAGCTCGAGACCGGCCTGCCGACGACGCTCGAGCAGTACGTCGACTTCTCGATGGCCTGCCAGGCGGAGGGTCTCAAGCTCGGCGTCGAGCACTACCGGCGGAGACAGCCGGCGTGCAGCGGGACGCTCGTGTGGCAGTTCAACGACGTCTGGCCGGGCCTGTCCTGGTCCGTCCTGGACCACGACCTCGTGGGCAAGGCCGGCTACTGGTTCCTGCAGCGCGCATACGCACCGGTCCTCGCTTCGTTCCGACAGGCAGGGGACCGCGTCGAGTTGTGGGTCACGAACTCGGTGCAACGGGCTGTCGACCTCGACCTCGACGTCCGGCTCGGCCGGTTCGACCAGGTCCGGACCACCACGCGGGTGGCCTCTACGGCCGCTCCGTACTCCTCCGGCGTCGTCTGGTCCGCGCCGCTCGACGCGACCGACCTGATCACGACAGTGTCGGACCGTGGTGGTCTGGTCCCCGCCAACCGGCTCTTCCTCGCTCCGCTGAAGGACCTGCCGCTGACCGGCCACGTGACCGGCGTCGCGCGCCGGACCGGCAGCACCGCGGAGGTCACCCTCACCGCCACCGGCTACGCCTACCTCGCTCACGTCCGCGCGAGCGCCACCGGCGTGCGCTTCAGCATCAACCACCTCGACCTGCACGACGGCGAGCAGGCTGTCGTCACGGCGTCCGGCCTACCCCGGGACGCGACCTTGTCGGTCGCGTCCTACGGCAGGGCCGCGGTCGCCTTGACGGCGCCGTGAGCCGCCGGCTGCGGGTCGGCCTCGTCGGCACGGGGAACTGGGCCGAGCAGGTGCACGGCGCAAGCGCAGCGGCCCACCCGGACGTCGACCTCGTCGGGGTGTGGGGACGCCAGCCCGACCGGACGGAGGCCGTCGCAGCAGCTCTCGCGACGCGAGCGCTGCCGTCCTTCGCCGCGCTGCTCGGCGAGGTGGAGCTCCTGAGCTTCGCCGTCCCACCGCAGGTGCAGGCGACGCTGGTGGAACAGGCCGCCGGCCGGTTGGTCGGCGTGCTGCTCGAGAAGCCGACGGGACTCGACGTCGGCACCGCGCGACGAGTGCTGCGGGCGACCGCCCGGATGCGGACCGCGGTCTTGCTGACGCGCTCGTGGGAGCCGCAGTCGCGTACCTGGCTCGACGCCTTGGCGGCCCGTGCCGGCTGGGTCAGCGGACGGGTGCGTCTCGTGCACGCGCTCGGCGCCGACGTGCTCGAGGCAAGCCCGTGGCGGGCGGCCTCGGGCGCCCTGTGGGACGTCGGTCCGCACGCCCTCTCGCTGCTCGAGGCCGTCCTGGGCGACGTCGTCCAGGTACGTGCTGCTGCCGCTGGTCCGTCCGGGTCTGTGCACCTGGTCCTCGAACACTCCGCAGGCAGTGTCAGCACTGCTGAGCTGTGTCTGCGCGCCGTCCCCTCCGCGGCGGGCACGGAGATCGCTTTCTGGGGCGCCGCGGGCCTCAGCGGGCCGCCGCCTGCGGTCGGGCGCGAGGACGCCGTGGTCGCGCACGGCCGAGCTCTGTCGTCGCTGCTGTCCGAGGGACCTGCGACCGGGCCGGACGCGGCGTACGGCCTGCACGTCACGGAGGTGCTGACCGACGCTGAGCGCGCCCTACGGGGAGCAGGCGCGACAGCCGGCCGCGGGCTCGGTCGCGGTCGGCTCGTCACCGCCTCAGCACCGACCTACGACAGGTGAACCGCCGGTGAACGATCGTTCAGACCTCAGGGTCTCAGCCAGCCGATGTACAGACAGGAACTTTTCCCTGAGTTCAAGGCAGGTGCCTTGACAGCCTTGTCCCGCTGAATCATCCTTCGCTCTGAGTCGAACGGTCGTTCAATGATGGAGAGAAGTTCTTGATGCGCAACTATGCAGCCCTCGGCCTCACAGCGTGCTTGGCGCTGACGGCCTGCGGGACGACCGTTCCCGTCGGGCAGACCCTGAGCGTCCAGCAGGGCGGCACGGCGGCCGGCACCTCCGGCTCCGGCCTGGACGGAGCACCGGGGCCAGACGAGGCGGGCGGCGGGGTGAACTCCGTCGGCAGCGCGCCGAGTGGGAGCGGCGGGGCTGCGGCCACCGGGAAGAGCGCAGGCTCGAGCGTGAACGCGCCCGGTACGGGCGGCTCGGGCTCCACGAGCTCGGGAGCGGCCGACGCTTCCTCCACGCGAGCCGGCGGGGCGGGCGGTAGCGGTGGCACCGGCGGTAGCGGCGCGCCGACAGGTCCTGTCGCTCCCGGCGCGCGAGTCACGACCCCGATCAAGGTCGGCGTCGTGACCACCGACATCGGTGCGGCGGTGGCGGCGCTCGGGGGGAGTGCGCGCAGCACGACTGCCGAACAGGGCTATCGGGCAATCTTCAAGGCCGTCAACGCCGAGGGCGGCCTTGCCGGCCGCCAGATCGTCCCGACGTTCTACAAGGTAGACGCGACCAGCACCGCCTACGCGCCAGAGGCGGCCCGTGCATGCTCCACCTTCGTCGACGCTCATGACGAGGTCGTCCTGTCGGAGAGCGCCTCGACTGCCTACGGTTTCGCCGGCTGCCTGACCAAGCAGGGCATCCCTGTCATCTCGTCGAACGCCTCCGACAGCGTGGGCTACGCCCAGACCCCGGCGCTGTTCGGCGCCTTCGCCCCCTCCTTCGACCGGGGGTACGGAGCAGTGGTCGACAAGCTCGTCGCCAGTGGCTACGTCACCAGCAAGAGCAAGATCGGGACGATCCGCATCACCTGTCCCGAGGTCGACCGCGCCTACAAGAACACCGTGCTCTCCCGTATGCGGGCGGCCGGTCTCGCCACGCCGTTCGAGTACACCGTCAACTGCGCCTCCGGCTTCAACGATGCCGGGTCCTACAGCGCCGCCATGCAGAGCGCAGTCCTCAAGTTCGCCAGCGCCGGGGTGGACAGGGTCTTCATCCTCGGCGACCAGGAACTCATCCTGCTCTCCTACTTCGCGCAGCAGGCGCAGAGCCAGAACTACCGCCCCGGGTACGCGCTCAGCAGCGGCAGCCTGCCGTACACCTTGATCGGTGCCTCGACGTTCCCTCAGCAGCAGCTGCCCCTGGTGCACGGCGTCGGCTGGCACCCGCAGGGCGACACGGGGGCCGACCCGAAGTCCGCGAGCGAGAAGCGGTGTGCGTCACTCGCCACCAAGGGCGGTGTGCAGCCCAAGAGCGTCCCTCTCAGGTTCTTGATCTACCAGAACTGCTCGAACGTCCTCCTGCTCGAGGCCGCGCTGAAGCGAGGCAACGGCACGGCGACGCCTGCGACGTTGCAGGCGACGATCCCGACCCTCGGGTCGTCGTTCCCATCGACAGGCATCATCGGCGGCCAGACGTTGTTCGGCCGGGGGCGTCAAGACGGGCCACAGCTCGCCTCCGAGTGGAGCTACGTGACGTCCTGCAAGTGCTTGCGCTATCTCGGAAAGCCGAGCCCTATGCGCTGACCTCTGCCTGGGCGCGACGAACAGGAGTTGTCCTGCTGCTCGTGCCGAGAGCCTGGACACCATGGCAGAGGCACCGCTGCGGCTGACTCGGACCCCTCCGAGCGCAGAGGTGCCACGCGACGAACTGAGCGCACCGAGCCTGGTCTTGTCCGGCTTATGACCGACTCGCCCCACAAGAAGGGGCGACAGGCGCGATCACGGAGGCAACACGGTCCTTGAACCCGGCCTGCTCGTCGGCAGTCAACAGCGCTCGCTCCCGGCAGCAGGTGAGTGAGGCCTCGCCTCCCCGCCGGTCAGGCCTGCGTCGGGAGGCTTGCTCCACCGGCTCCGCTCGGCCCTGGCCATCCTGCAGGACGTTCAGGGGACTTCCTGTGGATCGCGCACGCTTCGGCGCGCTCGCCTCACTGCGCTTGGTGTCGCGTCAGATGGGTCCCGTACGACTACGACGGAAAGCGGATGGAGCGCCGGTTCTCACCCGCGTACCCGGCCCTCCTCTCCGAGCCTGCTCCGTCTCTGCGACCGGGCCTAGGTGCGACCGGGTTGTCCACACGCGCGCTTGACGCCGCGCGCGTCGAGCTGTTGCGAGGCGCAACGTCGGGCTCATGGACCAGGTCAAGGCGGAGCAAGATGTGCCCGTTGGGCAGCCCTACGGGCAGGGCGGCGCTGGGGCGCCGCTGGTTCGGCCCGACGCTGGGGCGCCGGCGGTGGTCGGGGCGCGGACGGGAGGGTCGACCGCAGCAGGCTCCGCTGCGGCGGGGGCGCCGCCGGGAGGAGCCGAGGACCAGCACGAGGCACTGAAGCGGGCGCGGAGTCTGGTGCGTCGTCGGGAGCGGCTGGCGGTGCAGCGGCCGCACCGGTTGACGCCTCGCTTCTCGGACGAGGAGCTCGAGGACGTGAGGGTGGCGGCGGTCGTGGCGGGGCTGACGCCGACGGGCTACGTCGCGAAGGTCGCCGCCGATGTCGCGGCGGAGCGGCTGCGTCCAGCGCCGCCGGGTCTGGTGGAGGCGCTGGGGGAGCTGCTGGTGGCGCGGCGGCAGGTGCAGCGGTTCGGCGTCCTGGTGAACCAGGCGGTCGCGAAGTGGCACGCGACGGGCGAGCTGCCGGCCGAGCTGTTGACCGCGGTCGCGCTGGTCGGGCGGGTCCTGCCTGGGCTGGAGCAGGCCGCCGCGTCGCTCCGGCGGGCTCACGAGCGGACGCCGGCGCGACCGACGGTGGCTGAGCGGCTCGCCGCACAGCAGCAGGTTCACAGCACTGGGGCCGGTCGATGAGCGGTACGTCGGCGGGGAGCGCGCGGTGATCGGGCGGGTCTACCGGGGCGCGAAGGTCGCTGGTCTGCTGCGCTACCTGTACGGCCCGGGCCGGCACAACGAGCACGAGGACCCGCACCTGGTCGCGGCGTGGGACCTGCAGACCCCGGCCGAGCTCGCCACGCTCGAGCCCGAGGGGCTGACCGGCGTGGGGGCGAGCGCGCTCCGGGATCTCGGTGCGTTGACGGCGAGCATGGAGCTCGCGACGGCGTTGCGCCGGTTGCCGGAGTCGGTGGCGGCGCGGCAGGTGTGGCACTGCCCGTTGCGGGTCGCGCCCGGCGATCGGGTGCTGACGGACGCCGAGTGGGGCGAGGTCGCGCGGGACGTGATGCACCGGACGGGCATCGCCGAGCGCGGCGACGACGGGGGGTGCCGGTGGATCGCGGTCCGCCACGACGCGCACAGCGTTCACCTGGTCGCGGTTCTGGCGCGTCAGGACGGCCGGGCGGCGCGGGTCAGCTACGACCACCTCCGGGTCCGGGAGGCCTGCCGGGCCCCCGAGACCCGGCTGGGGTTGACCGGGGCGGCGCCGGCGGACCGGACGGCGGCGACGCACGTGACGCGTGCGGAGGTCGAGAAGGCACGGCGGACCGGCGGGCCGAGGGCGACGCCGGACCGGGTGTGGCTGCGCGACCAGGTCCAGTTCGCGGCGATCGCCGCTCCGAGCGCGCCCGCGTTCCTGCACCGCCTCACGACGCTCGGGGTGCTGGTCCGCGAACGCCGAGACGCCGACGGGGCGCTGGCGGGCTACGCCGTCGCCCGCCCCAGCGGTTTCGAGCTGGGCGATCCGGTGCCGGTGTTCTACGGCGGCGGCAAGCTCGCGCCCGACCTGACGCTGCCCAAGCTGCAGGCCCGTTGGCAGCAGGAGAGCGACGCCTCGCCGCCGCCGCTGGCTCCGCAGGCCCTGACGGTGCTGTCTCGGGTGGACGGTCCGGTGGCCCGCGCTGCACGTCACATCCGCGACGCCGCGGCCACGGGGGACCCGGCGGCCGTGCGCGAGGCTGGCGCGCTGGCGCAGGTCACGGCGCAGGTGCTGACCGCCGCGGCCCGGCTGGTCGACGGCGACACCGGGGGAGACCTGACCCGGACCGCGCGGCTCTACGACCGGGTCAGCCGTGAGCCGTCGCAGCGCCCCGCGCCGGTCACGTCGCACAGCCGCGCGCTGCGCGACGTCGCCGTCACGCTGATGCGGGCGGGACGTGCCGGCCGGTCGTCCGCTCCGGTCCTGCTCGGACAGCTGCTGCAGCTCGTCGACGCCGTCCGGCTGCTGCGCGAAGCTCAGGGCCGGCTCGCCCAAGCACGAGCCGCCCAGCAGGCAGTCCTCGGCGTTCAGGCAGTGGAACGGCAGCAGCGGCGGGCCACGGCGGCCTCCGCCGCTGTCAGCAGCGCCTCCGCGCCCGCGCCCGTCCAACCACGTCCCGCTGCCCGGCTGCCGCAGCCGCCGACACGATCCGGCCGGGGACTGTGAGAGTCGCGCTGTCCGGAGAGAGCGGCTCCAGACGAGACCTGGGACTGTGCTCGGACCCGGTCGGGACCTCGCGAGGGCGGCCAGAGCTTCCCCGTGCGGGCCAGCGCGGCTGTTGTCCACAGGCTGGCGCCAGCCGGATCCGCTGGGCGCAATCGGCGGGCAGCGTCGCTGACGAGAGCCGGACGAGCGCCCACGTTCGTCAGGTCGGACGCAGTCATGTGCGGCGCAGCCGCGGGACGGGGTGGACATGAAGGGGATCGAGAAGCGTTGCGGCTGCAGGGGAGCGGACGGCAAGCGGCTGAACGCGACGTGCCCGCTGCTGGAGCGGTCCGGGCACGGCACCTACCTGTACCGGATCGACCTGGGCCCCGGTCTGGACGCCAAAGGCGTGTTCCAAGCGCGGCGACAGGAGCTGCGTGCTGGCTTCGGACGCAAGAAGGACGCCGAGCAGGCGCGTGCCGAGCACCTGACGCGGCTGGGACAGGGGCAGGCGCAGGCACGCAGCGCGCGCACCGTCGGGGCCTACCTGCAGGAGTGGCTGGAGAACAAGGTCGACCTGCGGCCGAACACCCGCCGCAGCTACGAGAGCCACCTGCGGCTCTACTTCCTGCCGCACCTGGGGCACCTGCGCCTGGAGGACCTCGACGCCGGACACGTCGAGCGGATGTACGCGGCGCTGCGGGTCGAGCAGAAGCGGAAGGTCGGCGTGCAGGACCTCGCGAAGGCGGCCGGCCTGCCCCGGAACGGGCTGCACGACCTCCGGCACGGCGCGGCATCGCTGCAGATCGCTGCCGGCGTCGACCTCGCGATCGTCAGCAAGCGCCTGCGGCACTCCTCGTTGTCGATCACCGCGGACACCTACACGCACCTGCTGGAGGGCGTCGGCCGCCAGGCGGCGGAAGCGGCGCGGGCGATGGTCCCGATCACGCCCCGCGTGGTTCGAGGCGACGATGTTGTGAGCGATGTGTAGCCAATGTGTAGCCACGGGCCCGGAGACGACTCTGGCCCTCCTCCCGCAGGGGAGAAGGGCCAGGTCAGAGGTGGTGCGCCGCCAGGGACTCGAACCCCGGACCCGCTGATTAAGAGTCAGCTGCTCTAACCAACTGAGCTAGCGGCGCGTGGCAAGAAGACTAGCAGCCCGGTCGGGGCTCCTGATCCTGGCACCGCTGCCGATACAGCGGCCAGGCCCGACGCACGGTGCCACTCGACACGGAGGACGGAGCCATGACCGCTCCCACCCGCACTGCCGCCACCCTCTCGGTGGCGGACCGCTGCGACCGCTGCGGCGCCCAGGCGTTCATCCGCGTCGTCCTCCGCGCCGGGGACCTGCTGTTCTGCGGCCACCACGGCCGTGAGAACGCTGCAGCGCTCGAGACCGTCGCCCTGTTCGTCGAGGACGGGACCGGCACGATCAACGCCAAGCCGAGCCCGAGCGCCTACTAGGCGCTCGCTCTCCTAGGCCCGGAGCCCCTCGACCCGGCGGGCGGCGGCGAGCAGGCCCTCGAACTCCTCGGCGTGCGCCTCGGCGAGCTCGTCCAGCGCGACGCGGCGGGCCCGCCGCTCGCGGACCTCGAGGTCGCCGCTGCCGGCGATCCCGAGCAAGGGCTGCCGGGGGCCGGGCTCCACCGGCGACACGGTCGGACGGGGCGCGGCCGCCTTGCGGGTGCGCGTCACGGGTCCGGCCTTGGCCGGCTTGGGCGCCCCGCCCACGGGCACCGCGTGGCACGCCCGGCACACCGGGTCGTCGCCGTCGAACTCGTCTGCCGCGAGCACTCTCCGGCACCGCTCGCACCGACGCCAGCCGCTCATCGTCCGCCTCCGGGTCTGCTCATCAGGACCACGCTACGACGCCGTCCGCTCAGCCCGGCACGCCGCCCTCGACGACCACCAGCACCGAGCCCGCCTCGACCTGCTGACCGGCCTCGACGGCGACCGTCGTGACGCTCCCGTCGGCCGGCGCGCGAACGGAGTGCTCCATCTTCATCGCCTCGAGCACGAGCAGGACCTGGCCCTCCTGGACCTGCTGGCCGGCAGCGACCTCGACCCGCAGGACGGTCCCGGGCATGGGCGCCGTCAGCGACCCGGCCGCCAGGGTGCTCCCGGGCGGGGGCCAGGGGTCGTCCTCGAGCAGGGTGCAGCTGCCGAGGGGGGAGTCGACGTGCGCCCGCAGCCCGTCGAGCGCGACGCGGAACCGTCGCCGGACGCCGTCGGTCTCGAGGTCGACGAGGTCGGGAGCGGCCGACAGCACGACCACGCCCAGCCGCTCCCCGTCGACCGTCACGGAGACCCCGTCCCGCGACTGCGCGTAGGTGACGACGACGTCGCCGAAGGACGCCCGTGACGGCTCGGACGGGACGTTGCGCCAGCCGGACGGCAGCCCGGCGAGGACCCGCGCGGTCGACCGGCGCAGCGCCGCTCCCGCCAGCGCCGCGGCGACCGCGTGCAGGCGGCGCCCCTCCGGCGTCAGCAGGGGGGTGCCGAGGTCGGCGGCGCGGTCCAGGTGGCCCGTGTCGACCTCGCCGTCGCGCCAGGCGTCCGACCGCAGCACCTGCACGAGCAGGTCGCGGTTGGTGGTGACGCCGTGGACGCGGGTGCGGGCGAGGGCGTCGGCGAGGACCCGGCTGGCGACCTCGCGGGTCGGCCCGTGCGCGACGACCTTGGCGAGCATCGCGTCGTAGTGGACCGACACGACCGACCCCGCCTCGACGCCGCTGTCGACCCGGACGCCGTCCGGGACCTCGAACCAGGTGAGCGTCCCGGTCGAGGGGAGGAAACCGGCGGCCACGTCCTCGGCGTAGAGCCGCGCCTCCACCGCGTGCCCGACGACCGGGGG
>JAOPWW010000507.1 GCA_025965495.1 Frankiales bacterium | reverse complement strand
CGCCGCCCGGTCGAGGCCGCCGCCGTCGGGGACGGGCACGCCGAGCGAGACCGCGAGCGCCCGGGCCGAGCCCTTGTCGCCGAGCAGCCGCAGGGAGTCCGCCGTCGGACCGACGAGCACCAGTCCGGCCGCGGTGAGCGCGTCCGCGAAGTCGGCCCGCTCGGACAGGAAGCCGTAGCCCGGGTGCACGTGCGTGCAGCCGGTGACGAGCGCCGCGGCGACGAGGGCGGCGCCGTCGGCGTAGGCGGCCGGACCGTCGCCGGGCAGGACGTGCACCTGCGGCGCCGAGCGGGCGTGCGCCGTGTCGCTGCCGGCGGTGACGGCGACGGCGGGCAGGCCGAGGTCGGCCGCGGCCCGGAGCACCCGGACCGCCACCTCCCCGCGGTTCGCGACGAGCAGGCGTGGCAGGGCGGGCACCCGCGCACCCTAGGACGGGCCCCGGACGCACGACGGCGGCCCTCCGGGAGGAGGACCGCCGTCGGGAGGGGAAGCGCTACTTCGCGGCGTGGCCGCTCGGGACGGACGGGACCGTGACCGAGCCGGTGACGGTGACCTGGGCCGGCACCCGGGCGTTCAGGTAGGACGACGACGCCGTGGTGACCTGGACGTCGAGGTGGTGGCCCTTGACCAGGGTGTAGGCGACGCCGGGCATCCGGACGTGGACCGCCTGCGGGGTGGCCGACAGGCCGTCGACGCGCATCGGCGCCTCCTGCAGGTTGACGACGACGCCGCTCTCGCGGTCCACGAGCTTGACGAACAGGTGGACCGACGAGCCGGTGCCGCTGACCTTCAGGTCCGCCACGGGCAGGCCCACGAGGTCGAGGTCCTGCGTCGCCTGGGTGACCGTCGACGTCGTGGCGCGCGGGTCGCCGGCGGCCGAAGGTGCGCCCGTGGTGACCGCGCCGGTGCCGCCGGAGGACAGGGCCTCCTGGGCCGGGGCGGCGCTGCTGAGCAGGCTGCCGTCGACCTTCCCGGTCAGGGGGGTGCTGTTGGAGGGCGCGAACCCGTCGGCGTCGTGGAAGACGCCCCCGACGTTGGTGCGGTACTCGACCGGTGCGCCGGTCTTCGCGGTCTTGTCGCCCTTGAGGTAGCGCTGGAACCAGGTGAGGATCGCGTCGTCGAGGTGGGCGCGGTCCTTGGCGTCGGTGTAGGTGCTCGGGCAGGAGACGTGGCCGCCGCAGAAGGCGATGAACTTCGCGGGCGCCCCGGCCTTCTTGGCGTGCTGGTAGATCCCGTAGCCGTCGGCGAGGTTGAACAGCGTGTCGACGCTGCCGTTCATCACCAGGGTCGGGACGTCGAGCAGCTTCTTGGTGCTGTCGTAGTGGTCCAGGCTGCTGCCGGCCAGGAAGGCGTTGCTGTCGCTGTCGATCTCGTTGGTGGCGGCGCCGACGAGGTAGGCCCGGTCGAGGTCGCTGGCGTAGCGGCCGGTCTGCGGCCCGGCCGGGCCGGTCGCGCCGGTGATGCCGCCGGACAGGGCGGTGTTGCCCGCGGCGTAGAGCAGGCTGACCCAGCCGACCTTGATGACGCGGCCCGGGTCGAGGGAGTAGCGCAGGTCGCTCCAGGAGATCTCGGGGGCGATGGCGTCGATGCGGCTGTCGAAGGCGGCGGTCGCGGTCTGGATGCCGCCCGCGTAGGAGCCGCCGGTCATGCCGACGACGGGGTCGCCGTCCACCACGGTGACGACCTTGTTCGCCACCGCCCAGTCGATGAGCGCGCTGGCGTCCTTGCCCTCGTAGAGGGGGTTGTCGATGTGGACCTCGCCGCCGGACTGCCCGAAGCCGCGCTCGTCCCAGGTCATCACGGCGTAGCCGGCGTCGACGAGCTTCTTCGCGGTCCCGGTCAGGGTGGTCTCGCCGGTGCCGCCCCAGCCGTGGGTGCGCAGCACGAGGGGGGCCGGGGCCCCGCCGTCCGGGCGGAACAGGGTCGTGAAGATCTTCGTGCCGTCGAACGAGGTCACGACCTGCTGGGTGGTCGTCGGCGCGGCGACGGCGACGCCTGCCTTGCCGTGCAGGGTCGCGGCCGACGCGGGGACGGCGGCGACAGCGAGGGCGAGCAGGGCGGCGGGCAGGGCGGAGCGGCGCACGGGGGGTCTCCTCGACGTCGGGGCTGAGTTGCCCCGGTGTTTCGACGTCGGGCTGCCGGACTCCTGCACGGTCCGTGCAGGACGCAGGAGGAACCGGGCAGAGCAGGAGGAAGCGGTCAGCGGGCGGGGACCGGCGCGTCGTCGGGGACCACGTGCTCGAACCGGGCCAGGGCGGTGGCGCCGACGAGCGCCAGGACGAAGCCGAGGACCGCGAACGGGGCGGTGCCGCTGCGGACGCCGTCGCCGAGCAGCAGCAGGCCCAGCACCGCCGGGACCGAGGTCTGGGTGAGGACCAGCGTGGCGGTCGCGAGGGTCACCGAGCTGTGCTGCATGGCGGTCGCGTAGAGCAGGAACGCCACCAGGCCGGCGAGCACGAGCACGACGACGGCGGGGTCGCGCACGACGTCCGACGGCGCGAGGCCGGTCGGGAGCAGGCGGGCCGAGACCGCGACCAGGCCGAAGCCCGTCCCGGCGACCAGCCCGAGCAGCGCCCCGCCCGGAGCGCCCCGCAGCCGGCCGGCGAACCAGCCGGCCACGGCGACGACGACGACGACGGCCAGCAGGGCCAGCTCGAGGCCGTGACCGGTGCGCGTCGCCGCCTCGCTGGACTCGGCCACGCCCGACAGCACGCCGAGGCCACCGGTCAGGGCGGCGATCGCGCCCCACGCCCGGCCCGACAGGTGGGCGTGCAGCACGAGCACCGACAGGACCGCCGTGACCGCGACGGAGGCGGCCAGCACCACCTGCACCAGGAACAGCGGAAGCTCCTGCAGCGCCACGACGTGCAGCGCGAACCCGAGCAGGTTCAGCAGGACCGAGATGACGAACGTGCCCTCGGACAGCAGGCGGAGCAGCAGCCGGGGGTCGACGCCGCTGCCGTGCGGGGCGGCCCGCTGCACGGCGATCCCCTGCAGGACGGCCGCGACCCCGTAGCAGGTGGCCGCACCGAGGGCGGCCAGCAAGGACAGGAGCACCCGGCAAGCCTAGGCGGCGCACCTGCGAGGCTGGAGTCTCCAGGAGAGGGAGTCCCCCGTGATCGAGCACAGCGTCGTGGGCAACGCCATGCAGCTGGTCGTGTGCACCCTGCGGCCCGGCCAGGTCCTCTACGCCGAGGCCGGCAAGTTCCTGTTCCGCTCCGGCGACGTCGACCTCGAGACCAAGCTCTCGCAGCCGTCGACGCAGGGGCAGGGCGGCGGCGGGTTCGGCGGCCTGCTGCGCGGCGCCCTCGACGTCGGCAAGCGGCTGGTCGCGGGGGAGAGCTTCGCCTTCCAGCACTTCTCGACCCGCGGCGGCGACGGCCTGGTCGCCCTCGCGGGGGTGCTGCCCGGGGAGATGCGCGCCATCGAGGTCGCTCCGGGGGAGACCTGGCTGGCCGAGAAGGACGCCTTCGTCGGCGCGGAGGGCAGCGTCCGGTTCGACGTCGCCTTCAGCGGCCTGGCCACCGGCCTGCTCGGCGGGGAGGGCTTCGTGCTGGAGAAGTTCACCTCCGACACCGGCGGCACCCTGTTCATCGGCGGCGCCGGCAACTTCATCGACATCAACCCGGCCGACTACGGCGGTCGCCTGCTCGTCGACACCGGCTGCATCGTCGCGTTCGACGGCGACCGGATCCGGTACCGGGTCGAGGGCATCGGCCGGCTCGACCGCGGCGGCGTGATGAACGCCGTCTTCGGCGGGGAGGGCTTCACCCAGGCCGTCCTCGAGGGCGACGGCCGGGTGGTGCTGCAGAGCATGACGATCGACGCCCTCGCCAAGGCCCTCGTGAAGCACGCCGGGCCCCAGCGGAGCTCGGGGCCGCAGGGCCTCGGCGGGATCGGCGAGCTGTTCGGCGGCTCCCGCGACTGAGCCGCCTACAGGCGGAACGCCGCCCCGAGGCTGGTCGCGCTCGCGGCCTGCCGCAGCGGCGGAGCGCCGACCAGGTCGGTCATCCACCGGCTCCACGACAGGTGGGTCAGCGCCGCGGACGTTACGGCCTGGTGCAGCCGCGGCGTGGCCACGACCGTCAGGACGGTGTTGTCCCTGTTCGTCTCCGACTCGTCCCAGGTGACCACGAGCGCGAGCCTGCCCGCCTTCCAGTCCGGCCCGGCCTTCACGGCGTCGGTCCAGCCGGCCAGCCACGCGTCGGCCGTCGCCAGGGAGCAGTCGTGCCCGTCGTGGCACAGGTCCGGGACCACCATGCCGACGGTCGGCAGCGTGCCGCGGGCGACGTCGTCGTGGAGCGCCCCGGCGGTCCGGGTGCCGAGGGGGACGTCGCCGTGCGCGCACTGCTTCGCCGGGGTGGCGTCCCGGTAGTACGCCCAGGGGTTGTGCTTGACCGCGTAGCGGCCCGACGGGCTCTGCGCGCACGGGCTCGGCATCGCCTCGGCGTACACGCGGGCGGTGCGGCCCTGTGCGAGCGCGGCGTCGAACACGCTCGACCCGTGCAGCGGGTGCCGCGAGGGGGAGGCGTCGTCGGTGACGGACGACGTCGACCCGCCCGCCATGGCCAGGTAGTTCGGCAGCGACGGGTGGGTGACGCCGCGGTAGTGGCTGGTGTGGCCGTAGGTCCGGGCCAGGGTCGCGAGCTTCGGCATGCCTGCGGTCGCGGACTGCGTCCCGTGGTTCTCCAGCACGACGGTGAGGACCTTCGTGACCGCCGGGCCCCCGCTGATGCTGACGGGCACGACGTGCGGCTCGGCCTGCTGCTGCGGCGCGGCCGCCTGTCGGGCGGGCTGACCGGCGCACGCGGCGGAGAGCGCGAGCCCGGCACAGGCCAGGGCCGCCGTCGACAGGCGGGTCCGGGTGCGGCGTGCGGGGGTGCGGGTCATCGGTCTCCTCCTCGCAGCGCGCGCTGCCTCCCCTCCAGGGTGCATCAGCGGCGCGGCGGCGGCGCCCTCACCGGGCCTTCATCGACGGCTGCCTACGGTGCGCGGGTGGCCCTCCAGACCCCTGTCCCGCTCGCGGGCCCCCCGCGACCGGCCGCCGGGTCCCCGCCGGGACACGGGTGGGGGCGCGCGGGGGTGCTGGTGGCGGCCGCCGTCCTGCTGCGCCTGCCCCTGCTCGGAGCGCCGCCGCGCCCGGACGAGGCGGGCTACCTCCTGGTCGCGCGTCACGCCCACGGCGGCGGGCCGTACCTCTACGGCGACCTGTGGGTCGACCGCCCGCCGCTGCTGCTCGCGGTGTTCCGGCTCGCGGACGCCCTCGGCGGCGTCCTCGCGCTGCGCCTGCTGGCGCTCGTTGCCGGTGCGGTGCTCGTGGTGGCTGCTGCCGACGCCGGTCGCACCGTGGGGGGCCGGCGCGGGAGCTGGTGGGCCGGCCTGGTGGCCGTCGCGCTGCAGGCCGCCCCGTTGCTCGGCGCGCCCGAGGTCGACGGCGAGCTGCTGGCCGTGCCGCTGGTGATGGCCGGGATCGCGGTCGGGCTCCGCGCCCTCGCGCCCGGTCGCCGGTCCCGCGCCGGGCACCTCGCGGTCGCAGGCCTGCTCGCGGGGACCGCGCTGCTGGTCAAGCAGAACCTCGCGGACGGGCTGGTCCTGCTGGGCGTGGTCCTGGTGTGCCGCGTCGTGGGCCGGCAGGTGCCGCTGCGGCGGGGGGCGCGGCTGCTCGCGGCCCTGGTGGGAGGGGGCGCCGCCCCGCTGCTGGCGGCCGTCGTGTGGGCGCAGGTGTGGGGGCCGGGCCCGGGGCGGCTCTGGCAGGACCTCGTCGTGTTCCGCAGCAGCTCGCTCGCGGTCCTGTCCGCCAGCACCTCGACGGCGCCCGAGGAGCGGGCGGAGCGGCTGCTGCTGGTCGCGGTCCTGACCGGGGTCGTGCCCCTGCTCGCGCTGCTGCTGCTGTCGCTGGCCCGCCGTCGCTCCGCGGTCCGGGGGGCGGTCGCCGCCGGGGTGCTGGCGGTGGCCGCCGAGGCCACGGCGTCGGTCGTGCTGGGCGGCAGCTGGTGGACGCACTACCTCGTCGAGCTGGTCCCGGCCTGCGCGCTCGCGGCCGCTCTGCTGGCCACCGCGGGGCCGTGGCTGCGCGGGGCCGCGGGTGCGCTCGTCGCCGCCGTCCT
>JAOPWW010000497.1 GCA_025965495.1 Frankiales bacterium | reverse complement strand
ACCAGGTGGGCCTGCTGCGGGGTGCGCGCCTTGAGGTGCGCCGCCAGCCAGGCCACGCCCTCGACGTCGAGGTGGTTGGTCGGCTCGTCCAGCACGAGCAGGTCCCACTCCTGCACGAGCAGTGCGGCCAGGGCGACCCGTCGTCGTTCCCCACCGGACATGGTGGAGACGACGCTGTCGAGGCCGACGTCGTGCAGGCCGAGGCCGTCGAGGACCTCCCGGACGCGCGCGTCACCGGCCCAGGTGTGCTCGGCGGCGTCGCCGAGGATCGCCTGGTGGGCGGTGAGCTTCTCGTTGACCCGGACGTCCTGGGTGAGGACGCCGACGCGCAGCGAGCCGGCGTGGGTGACCCGGCCCGAGTCGGGCTCCTCGGCCTTGATGAGGGTCTTGAGGAGCGTGGTCTTGCCGCCGCCGTTGCGGCCGACGATGCCGATCCGGTCGCCCTCGGACACGCCGAGCGACACGGAGTCCATGAGCTGCCGGCTGCCGTGGGCGACCGAGACGTTCTCGAGGTTGACGAGGTTGACTGCCATCTAAGAGGTACTCACCACGCGGGCGCCGGGCACGGGGCCGTCGGCGCGACGGACGGTCCGGCAGACGCCGAGACCGGACAGGACGGCCGCGAGCGCCACGGCGGCGGCGGTGTCGCGGCACAGGAACGCACAGGTAGGACCGGAGCCGGAGACGACGGCGCCGAGCGCCCCGTGCTCGGACCCGGCGTCGAGCAGGAGGCGCAGCGCGGGCCGCAGCGCCAGCGCAGGCTCCTGCAGGTCGTTGCACAGGGCGCGGCCGAGCAGCACGGGGTCGCCGCTGCGCAGCGCCGCCAGCACGCCGCTGGGGTCCAGGGCGACGCCGACCGGACCGGTCGCCCGCTGCCGGTCCAGCTCGCCGTAGACGTCAGGGGTGGACAGCCCGCCGTCGGCCAGCGCCAGCACCCAGGAGAACTCGCCCTGGCCGAGCACGGGGGTGAGGCGCTCGCCCCGGCCGGTGCCGAGGGCCGTCCCGCCGTGCAGGCTGAAGGGGACGTCGCTGCCGAGCTGGGCGGCGACGTCGGACAGCTCGTCCCGCCCGAGGCCGGTCCCCCAGAGCGCGTCGCAGGCCACCAGGGCCGCCGCGGCGTCGGCAGAGCCGCCGGCCATGCCGCCGGCCACCGGGATGCCCTTGCGCAGGGTGAGGGCCACGCCGGGGTCCTGCCCGGTGGCCGCCGCCAGGGCCGCGACCGCCCGGGCGGCGAGGTTCGTGCTGTCGGTCGGCACCTCGCTCGCGCCCTCACCGGTGACCGTGAGCGTCAGTGCGGGCGCCCGCTCGACGTCGAGCTCGTCGAACAGCCCGACCGCGTGGAACACGGTCTGGAGCTCGTGGAAGCCGTCCTCGCGCAGCGGCCCGACAGCCAGGCACAGGTTGACCTTCGCCGGTGCCCGCGCGGTCACGCGGTCGTGGGGGCGTCGGGTCATAGGTCCCCAGCCTACGAGAGCCGCCCGCCGGCCAGGCGCAGCCCGCGATCCGCCGGAGGCGTCAGGCCTCGCTCGCGAGCTTCGCGCTGTCCCTCATGCTTCGCTCGCGAGCTTCGCGAAGTCCTCCACGCCCAGCACCTCGCCGCGCGCCCCGGGGTCGATGCCCGCGGCGCGCAGTCGCCGCTCCGCCTCCGACGCTCCCCCAGCCCAGCCGGCGAGCGCCGCCCGGAGCGTCTTGCGCCGCTGCGCGAACGCGGCGTCGACGACGGCGAAGGTGGCCCGCCGGTCGCCGGGCGGCGGCTCGCGGCGGGTGAAGCCGACCAGAGCACTGTCGACGTTCGGGGCAGGCCAGAAGACGTTCCGGCCGATCGAGCCGGCGCGGCGGACGTCGGCGTACCAGGCGGCCTTCACCGACGGCACGCCGTAGGTCTTGCTCCCGGGCGGCGCGGCCAGCCGGTCCGCCACCTCCGCCTGGACCATCACGAGGCCGGTCCGGAGCGACGGCAGCTGCTCGAGCAGGGTGAGCAGCACGGGGACGGCGACGTTGTAGGGCAGGTTCGCCACGAACGCCGTGGGCGGGGGGCCGGGCACGCCGGTCAGCTCCAGGGCGTCCTGCAGCACGACCTCGAGGTCGGCGTCGGCCATCCGGGCCGCGACCGTCGCGGGCAGCTCCGCGGCGAGCACCGGGTCGATCTCCACCGCGACGACCCGCCGGACCGTCTCGAGCAGCCCGAGCGTCAGCGACCCGAGCCCGGGTCCGACCTCCACGACGACGTCGTCGGCCCCCACCCCCGCGGTCCGCACGATCTTGCGCACCGTGTTCGGGTCGATGACGAAGTTCTGCCCGAGGGTCTTGGTCGGCCGCACGTCGAGGCGAGCCGCCAGGGACCGGACGTCGGCGGCGCTGAGCAGGGTCACGCGGCCATGACTACCAGCGCGCGGCGGTCAGGGCCTCGCGCAGCTGCAGGTGCAGCTGCAGCTGCCGACCGCACTGCCCTACAGGTTCCGGCCGCACTCCGGCCACGGCGCCCGGCCGTCGCGCTGGTAGAGCGCGTAGGCCCGGGCGGTCTGGGCGTCGCGGTCGGCGTCGATCGGGTCGCCGGTCCCGCCGACGCTGCGCCAGGTGCTCATCGAGAACTGGTACAGGCCGCGGAACTTTCCCGAGCCGCTGACCGCGCGGGGGTCGCCGCCGGACTCGCAGCGGGCGAGCGCCGCCCAGTCCAGGCCGCCGTAGGTCGGGCGGGCCCTGGTCCCCACGGCGACGACGCGCGAGACGGGCTCGCGCTCGCGCTCCTCCCGCAGCAGCCGGCGCCCGGCCGGACCGAGGTCGGCGTAGGTGCGCCGCAGGACGCCCTCGCGACCGGGCTGCACGACCGCCTCGGTGCCGCGGTAGCGGCTCGCGTCCGCGCGGCGGACCGTCGGGAAGGCGAGCGGCAGCCGCTCGGTGACCAGCACCTCGGGGGCCCCGACCACGGACGGCGCGACGACGGACGGCGCGAAGGCTGCGCGCGGCGCCAACCGCGAGCGGGTCGTGCCCCGCGAGGCCCTGCCCTCGAGCCGGTCGCGGTCCAGGCCGTCCACCCCAGCGGCGGCCAGGACGTCGACGGCGCGCGGTCCGGCGACGACGTCGGTCGCCGCGTGCGCGGGCAGCGCGGGGACGACGGCGACGG
>JAOPWW010000468.1 GCA_025965495.1 Frankiales bacterium | reverse complement strand
AGGCTCCGGAGCAGCGGAACAGCGCGGCGTGGCGCTCGCGGCCGTCGGCCGCCGCAACGGCGTAACGCTGGCGCATGGCAGCACCGGTGTGGACCTCGACCTGTCGGCCGGTCTCGGGGTCGACCAGGCGCAGGGTGCCGACGGCGGGCAGCTCGAGCTCGCGCGGGTCGACGACCTCGACGACGACGACCTCGTGGCGGACCGTGAGGCGGCGCAGCGGCGCGGACCAGGCCGGCTCGGCGGTCCCGTCGCCCGGCTCGAGCAGGTCGCTGACGACCACCTGCAGGCCGCGACGGCGCGGCGGGCTGGCGCAGGCGACCAGGCCCTCGGCCAGCGATGGTCCGGCCGTGGTGACGCGAGGGGTCTCCAGGAGCAGGTGCAGCAGGGCCAGCGACGCCTCCCGTCCGGCCCGGGCTCGGACCCGGCGCACGGCGTCGCCCAGGACGACGGCGCCGAGCCGGTCGCCGGGGCCGCCGGCGAGGTGGCCGAAGGCAGCGGCGACGGCGATGGCGACCTCGCGCTTCTCGGTCGTGGCGGTGCCGAAGCTCATGGAGGCGGTGAGGTCGACGAGCAGCGTCGTCTCGAGCTCGCGCTCCGCGACGGCGTCGCGGACGTGGACGCTGCTCGTGCGGGCCGTGACCGCCCAGTCGATGCGGCGGACGTCGTCGCCGGGGGCGTAGACGCGCGCCTCGGCCGGCTCGCTGCCCGGGCCGGGCAGGAAGCCGAGGTGGTCGCCCTGCAGGAGGCCGTCGAGCCGGCGGCTGACGTCGAGCTGCAGCGCCCGGGCCGAGGGCGCCGGGGCGAGCGGGACGGGGGTGAGCCCGGCCCCGGTCGACCTCATCGCGGCCTTCCGGGCGGGCAGGACACCGGCGTCACGCCGTCGCGCGGCCGCCGTCACGGCCGCTCTCCTGCGACGGCGAGACCACGGGCGCCTCGACGACGCTGACGACGCGCTCGACGATGCTCACGGCCGACACCTCGTCGGCGAGCGCCTCGTAGGTCAGCACGAGCCGGTGGGCCAGGACGTCGACCGCGAGGTCGCGCACGTCCTTGGGCATCACGTAGTCGCGGCCGCGCAGGACGGCCAGCGCCCGCGCGCCCTGCACCAGGCCGAGCGAGCCGCGGGGCGAGGCGCCGTAGGCCAGCAGGGGCTTGATCTCGGCCAGCCCCCAGCGCTCGGGCTCGCGCGTGGCCATGACGAGGCGGACGGCGTACTCGGCGACGGCGTGGTGGACGAAGACGTCGTCGACCTGCTCCTGCAGCGCGACGAGCTGCTCCAGCGACAGGACCTGCTCGGCGTAGGGACGGGCGACCGACATGCGCCGGACGATCTCCATCTCCTCGGCCATGCTCGGGTGCCCGACGACGACCTTGAGCAGGAAGCGGTCGCGCTGCGCCTCCGGAAGCGGGTAGACGCCCTCGTTCTCGATCGGGTTCTGCGTCGCCAGCACCACGAAGGGCTTCGGCAGCGGGTAGGTCGTGCCGCCGATCGACACCTGCCGCTCGGCCATCACCTCGAGCAGCGCGGACTGGACCTTGGCGGGCGCCCGGTTGATCTCGTCGGCGAGCACGAGGTTGGCGAACACCGGGCCGAGCTCGACGTCGAACGCCTCCTGCGAGGGGCGGTAGACGCGGGTGCCGACGATGTCGCTCGGCACCAGGTCGGGGGTGAACTGCAGGCGGACGCTGGAGCCGCCCACGACGGTCGCGAGCGTCTCGACGGCGAGGGTCTTGGCCACGCCGGGCACGCCCTCGAGCAGGCAGTGGCCCCGGGCGAGCAGCGAGACGAGGATCCGCTCGACCATGCGGTCCTGGCCGACGACGACCTTCTTGACCTCGAACAGCGCCCGCTCGAGCTGGCCGCTGACGGGCGTCCCGGTGCTCTTCGACAGGGGTGACGGCGACACGACGGCTCCTCGCGGGTGGTGGTGGTGCGTGCCGGACCAGTCCACCCCACGGGGCGTGTGGTCGGCGTGTGGTGCCAGTCTGCCCGCGGGCGTCGCCCCTACCGCTTGCGGACGGGACGCGGACCGTGGATCGCCGTCTCGCGCTCGGTCTCGCTCATCCCGCCCCAGACGCCGTACGGCTCGCGCATGACCAGGGCGTGCTCGGCGCACTCGGGCTGCACGGGGCAGGACGCGCACAGCGCCTTGGCCGCGTCCTCGCGCTCGCTGCGCATGGGCTCGCGCTCGCCGTGCGGGTGGAAGAACAGGTCGCTGCGGCCGCGGCACGCGGACAGCAGCTGCCACTCCCAGCGCCAGGACTGCGCGCCGGGCGGCTGGGCGGTGCCGACGACGTCGGGCACGAGCATCTCCTCGGGTCAGGGGGTCCCAGCATCTACTACAGGACGTAGAACTTCCAGCGGTGCGGAGCGGTTCCCGCCCGGCTACCGTCGTCGTCGTGACGACCCGGGTGAGCGGCCTCGAGCGCGCCGCGATGGACGTCGTGTGGGGCGCGGCGGCTCCCGTCACGGCCCGCGAGGTCGCGGACGCGCTCGCCGACCGCGGCCTGGCCTACACCACCTGGCTGACCGTGCTGGGCCGGCTCGAGCGCAAGGGCCTGCTGAGCCGCGACAAGGTCGGGCGGGCCCACACCTACGTCCCCACGGCGTCGCGCGCCGACCACGTCGCGGTGCTCATGGAACAGGCGCTCGGGCAGGCCGAGGACCGGGCCGCCGTGCTCCAGCACTTCGTGCGCTCGGTCGGCCCGGAGGACGCCGACGCGCTCCGGCGCGCCCTCGAGGGACGCTAGGCCGGTGCTCGGCGCGGCCGCCCTGATCGCGGCCGCCCTGGTCCTGCTCGCCCGCGTGCCCGACCGGCTCGCTGCGGCCGGCTGGCCGACGCGCTGCCCGCTCGAGGCGCTCGTGCTGTGGCAGTCGCTCGGGCTCGCGGCCGGTCTGCTGTCGCTCGAGCTCGCGCTGACGGTGGCGCTCGCGCCCTACGGCGCCACCCAGGTCGGCGCCGCCCGAGCCCTGCTCGACGGCGGGGAGCGGCCGACGTGGTGGTCGCTCGTCGCGGGGGCCGTCGGGCTGCTGCTGCTCGGGCGGCTGCTCCAGGTCCTGCTCGACAGCGTGGTGCGGACCCTGCGGGCGCGCCGCCGGCACCGCCAGCTCGTCGACCTGCTCGCCACGCGCAACCCACTGGTGCGGGGGGCCAGCGTGCTCGAGCACGACCTGCCGGTCGCCTACTGCCTGCCGGGTCTGCGGCCCCGCGTCGTCGTGTCCCAGGGCGCGCTGCTGACCCTGTCAGGCCCGGAGCTCGAGGCGGTGCTGGCGCACGAGCAGGCCCACGTCGACCAGCGCCACGACCTCGTCGTGCTGCCGTTCGCCGCCCTGCGGGCCACCCTGCCGGCGTCGCGCGCGGTCTGCACCGCCTCGCAGGAGGTCGCGCTGCTGGTCGAGATGCTCGCCGACGACCGCGCGGCCCGCTCCCACGACCGGACCGTCCTGGCGCGCGCGCTCTACAAGGTGGGGTCCGGCCGGCCCCCGCAGGGGAGCCTGGCCGCCGCCGACCGGGGCGTCCTGCTGCGGGCCGAGCGGCTGCTCGACCCTCCCCCGCCCCTGCCCGCCTCGGCCCGGGCGCTCGTGCTGGCGGCCGCCGCCGGGACCGCCGCCCTGCCGCTGCTGGGCCTGGTCGTGCCGCTGCTCTGAGCGCAACGCGGCGGGCGCTCCAGCGGGCGTGCCCGCGTGCGTCGACGCGGTCCGGGGTGGGAAGGTGCCGCGCATGACCGCCGACGTGGTGCCGCTGTCGACCGACCCGATGACCGAGGCGGAGGTGGCCGGTCTGCAGGCCCTGCTCGACGGGCCGCACGCCGCCGAGCGGCAGCGCACTCGCGAGGCCCTGCTCGGGCTCGACCTGGCCCAGGCCGACAGCCTCCCCCGCGACGACTACCGCGACCTCGTGCTGCAGTGGTGCCGCGAGGTCGCCAAGACCGGTTCGGGCGCCCAGAGCTTCCCGAAGCAGTACGGCGGGGCCGACGACCCCGGCGGCCGGGTCGCCGGCTTCCAGACCCTCGGCCACGGCGACCTGTCCCTGCTCGTGAAGGTCGGGGTGCAGTTCGGGCTGTTCGGCGGCTCGGTCCACCGGCTCGGCACCGAGAAGCACCACGCGGCCTACCTCCGCGACATCGGGACGCTGGACCTGCCCGGCTCCTTCGGGATGAGCGAGAGCGGCCACGGCTCCGACGTCCGCAGCATCCGCACCCAGGCCCGCTACGACGCCGCCGCGCAGGAGTTCGTCCTGCACACCCCCGACGACGACGCCCGCAAGGACTGGATCGGCAACCTCGCCCGGCACGCCCGGATGGCCGTCGTCTTCGCCCAGCTCGACGTCGCCGGTGAGCAGCGCGGCGTCCACGCCTTCCTCGTGCCGGTCCGGGACGAGCAGGGCGAGCTGGTCGAGGGCGTCGAGGTCGAGGACTGCGGCGACAAGATGGGCCTGCAGGGCGTCGACAACGGCCGGCTGCGGCTGTCCGCGGTGCGCGTCCCCCGCGACGCGCTGCTCGACCGCTTCGCCCAGGTCTCCGCCGACGGCGAGTACACCTCGCCGATCGCCTCCCCGGGCGCCCGGTTCTTCTCGATGATCGGCGCGCTCGTCGAGGGCCGGATCTGCATCGCCGGTGCCGGCCTGTCGGTCGCCCGCAACGCCCTCACGACGGCGGTCCGCTGGGGCGAGCGACGCCGCCAGTTCGGCAGCGGGCTGGACATGGACACCCCGCTCATGGACTACCTGACCCACCAGCGGCGGCTGCTGCCGAAGGTCGCGGCCTCCTACGCCCTGCAGGCCGCGCACGACCACCTCACCGCGGAGTACGTCGCCGTCCTGCAGGAGCCGGGCGGGGAGCGCCAGCGGCAGCTCGAGTCGCTCGCCGCAGGGCTCAAGGCGTACTGCACCTGGCACATGGTCGGCGCCGTCCAGGACAGCCGCGAGTGCTGCGGCGGCAAGGGCTACCTCGCCGAGAACCGGTTCGCGGCGTGGCGCGCCGACTCCGACGTCTTCGTCACCTTCGAGGGCGACAACACCGTCCTGCTGCAGCTGGTCGCCAAGACCCTGCTCGGTGAGTACGCGTCGCAGTTCGAGGACCTCGACGCCGTCGGCATGGCCCGCCACCTCACCACTCGCGGCGTCTCCCGCCTGCTCGACCGCTTCACCGCCCCGACGCCGCAGCTGCGCGACCCGTCCTGGCAGGCTGCCGCCCTGACCTTCCGCGAGGACCGGCTGGTCGACAGCCTGGCTCGCAGGCTGCGCCGGCTCGTCAAGGACGAGGGCGTCGACCCGCTCCGGGCGCTGTCGCTGTGCCAGGACCACGCGCTGGCGGCCGCGAACGCCCACGTCGAGCGGGTCGTGCACGGGCAGTTCTCCCAGCAGGTGGTCGAGTCCGACCTCGCCGTCCTGCCCGCGCTGCGCGACCTGTGGACCCTGTCGGTGATCGAGAAGGACCGGGCCTGGTGGCTCGAGCACGGCTTCTTCGACACCGACGCGTCCAAGAGCGTCCCGACGGAGGTGAACGCGCTGTGCGGGGAGCTGCGGCCGCACGCGCTCGCGCTGGTCGAGGGCTTCGGCATCCCCGACGGCCTGCTGCGGGCGCCCATCGCCGTGGCCGAGCAGAACGGCGGCGCCGGGACGGACTAGGCGTCCCCGTAGGTCGCCCGCAGCTCCCGCTTGAGGATCTTCCCGCTGGGGTTCTTCGGCAGGGCGTCCGCCACCACGACCCGCTTCGGGGTCTTGTAGCCGGCGAGCAGGCCGCGGCAGTGCGCGAGGACGGCCTCCTCGGTGAGCGTCGTCCCGGGCTTGGCGACGACGACGGCCGTGACGGCCTCGATCCAGACCGGGTGCGGCACCCCGAACACGGCGACCTCGGCGACGCCGTCGAGCTGGTAGACGGCCTCCTCGACCTCCCGGCTCGCGACGTTCTCCCCGCCGGTCTTGATCATGTCCTTCTTCCGGTCGACGACCGCCAGGTGCCCGCTCTCGCTGACGACGCCGAGGTCGCCGGAGTGGAACCAGCCGTGCGCGAAGGCCTCGGCGGTCTTCGCGTCGTCCTCCCAGTAGCCGGGGGTGGCGTGCGGGCTCCGGTGGACGATCTCCCCGACCTCGCCGCGGGGCACCTCCACGCCGTCGTCGTCGACCACGACCGTCTCCACGTTGAGGACCGCCCGGCCCGCGCTGCCGGCGTGGCTGAGCTGCTCGTCGGGCCCGAGGATCGTCGCCACCGGCGCCATCTCGGTCTGCCCGTAGAAGTTCCACAGCCGCACCTGCGGGAGCCGTTCGAGCATCTCGTGCAGCACCGCGACCGGCATGGCGGAGGCGCCGTAGTAGCCCTTGCGCAGGCTCGACAGGTCGGTGGTGTCGAAGTCGGGGTGGCGCAGCAGCGAGATCCAGACGGTCGGGGGCGCGAACAGCTTCGTCACCCGCTCCCGCGCGATCGTCGCGAGCAGCGCCGCCGGGTCCGCACCGGGCAGCACGATGCTGGTGGCCCCCAGGTAGACGTCCGGCACGAGGAAGCAGTGCAGCTGCGCGCAGTGGTAGAGCGGGAGGCTGTGGACCTCGACGTCGTCGGTCTCCATCCCGCCGTCGACGATGCACGAGACGTACTGCGCGACGAGCATCCGCGACGTCATGACGACGCCCTTGGGCCGCGACTCGGTGCCGCTCGTGTACATCAGCTGCAGGGGCGCGTCGTCGTCGAGGTCCAGGTCGGGCTCGGTCGCGTCGGGGTGCGCCACCCAGTCGGCGACGTCGGTCCACCCCTCGGGAGCCTGGCCGATGACCGCGCGGACCCGGACCCGGTCGACCGCCGCGAGCGCCTGCTCCCCCACCGGCAGCAGGGCGTCCTCGACGACCAGCCCGACCGCGCCGGAGTGCTCGAGGATGAAGGCGACCTCGGGAGCGGTCAGCATGAAGTTGACCGGCACGAGCACCACGCCGAGCCGGGCGGTCGCGAAGGTCAGCGCCGCGACCTGCCAGCTGTTGCGGGCCAGCAGCGCGAGGCGCTCGCCCTGCTGGAGGCCCGCACCTGCGAGGCCGTGCGCGAGGCGGTTCACCACGGCGTCGAGCTCGGCGTAGGTGAAGCGCTCCTCGCCCCCGACGAGCGCGAGCTTGTCCGGGAACCGGGCGGCGCTGCGGTGCAGCAGGTCGCCCAGCTGCTGGCGGCGGGCACGGCGGCGGTCCGTTGCGAGGGCGGTCACGCCGGAGGGTACGGCGGGCACCGCGCTCCCGTGCACAGCACTGCCCCTCCCGGCGTGCACAGCACTGTCCCTGCCGGCGTGCGCAGCACTGTCCCTCCCGGCGTGCGCAGCACGACGCCCGCCCCTGGATCGCAGGGACGGGCGCCGAGACGGGGAGCGCTGAGCGCTAGGAGGCCGTCGGGTAGTCGGTGTAGCCCTCGGCGCCGCCGCCGTAGAACGTGGCCTGGTCGCCCTCGGCGAGCTCGGTGCCGGTGCGCAGCCGCTCCACGAGGTCGGGGTTGCTGATGAACGCGCGGCCGATCGCGAACAGGTCGGCGTTGCCCTCGCCGACGACCTCCTGCGCGGTGGCGAGGTCGGACGGGCCGGCGAAGCCGGTGTTGACGATGACCGGGCCGTCGAACTGCTTGCGCAGGCCCTCGGCGTAGCCGCTGTCGGCGTCGGCGATGACGTGCAGGTAGAGCAGGCCGAGCGGCGCGATGCCCTCGAGCAGGGCGCCGTAGGTCGCGTCGATCTCGGTCTCGGTGACGTCGTTGAACGCGCCCCCGGGTGAGATGCGGATGCCGACCTTGTCCGCGCCGACCGCGTCGGCGACGGCGGTCGCGACCTCGACGACGAAGCGCGCGCGGTTCTGCGGGCTGCCGCCGTAGCCGTCGGTGCGCACGTTGATGCCGTCGGCGAGGAACTGGTGGAGCAGGTAGCCGTTGGCGGCGTGCAGCTCGACGCCGTCCAGGCCGGCCGCGACCGCGCGACGGGCGGCGTCCACGTACTCCGCGACGACGCCGGGCAGCTCGTCGGCCTCCAGCGCGCGGGGGGTCACGAAGTCCTGCATGCCGGCGCCGGTGAAGACCTGGCCGGCCGGGCGGGTCGCCGACGCGGAGACCGGGGTGGTCCCGATGAGGTCGGGGTGGCTGATCCGCCCCGCGTGCATAATCTGCGCGACGACGACGCCGTCCTTCGCGTGCACGGCCTCCGCCACACCGCGCCAGCCCTCGACCTGCGCGTCGGTGTGCAGCCCCGGGGTGCCGGGGTAGCCCTGACCGACGGCGGACGGCTGCACGCCCTCGGTGACGATGAGGCCGGCGCCGGCGCGCTGCGCGTAGTACTCGGCGTTGAGCGCGCTCGGCACGGTGTCGGGCGTGCGGTTGCGGGTCA
>JAOPWW010000179.1 GCA_025965495.1 Frankiales bacterium | reverse complement strand
CAGCTGTTCGACACCCCGCCGCTGCCCTACGAGGAGCGCAAGGTCGCCGTCGCACCTCCCGGCCCCGAGGGGCGCGGCGGTGACGTCTACGCGCTGGCCATCGACCCCGAGGCCGCGATGCTCGACTACCTCCACATGTTCTACAAGATCAGTCCGACCGGGGTCGCGGCGCGCGCGCTGCGCAAGGCCGGCGCCATCGACTTCGCCACCACCGTCGGGCCGGGCCTGCGCGACGTCCTGCTGACCGGCAAGGTCAAGGAGGCCGTCGTCCGCGTGGGCAAGGACGGCCGGCCCGCCTACGACGCCGTCGTCCTGGACGCCCCGCCCACCGGCCGGATCACCCGCTTCCTCAACATCGCGGACGAGTCGGCCCGGCTGGCCAAGGTCGGCCCGATCAAGACCCAGTCCGAGGGCGTGATGGCGGTCTTCCGCTCCGCCCAGACGACGGTGCACCTCGTGACCCTGCTGGAGGAGATGCCCGTGCAGGAGACCCTCGACGCCGTCGCCGAGCTGCAGGGCGTGTCCCTGCCGGTCGGCTCCGTCATCGTCAACATGGTCCGCACCCCGCTGCTGCCGGCCGCGGCCCTCGCCGGCCAGGTCGACCGCGCGGAGGTCGTCACCGGCCTCGAGCAGGGCGGGGTCGACGTCGACGACGCCACCGTCTCCCTGCTGCTCGGCGAGGCGGCCGACCACGCCGCCCGGGTGGCGCTCGAGGAGCGCGGCCGCGACGCCCTCGCCGGCCTGTCCCGCCCGTCCTACGAGCTGCCGCAGCTCGCCGACGGCGTCGACCTCGGCGGGCTCTACGCCCTCGCCGAGTCCATGCGGGCGCAGGGGCTCGCGTGAGCACCCCGACCAGCACCCCGCCCAGCACGCCGCCCAGCACCCCGCGGCTCGACGTCGACGCCACCCTCGACACCGCCTCGATCCTGGTCTGCACCGGCTCGGGCGGCGTCGGCAAGACCACGACGGCGGCGGCCCTGGCCCTGCGGGCGGCCGAGCGCGGGCGCAAGACCGTCGTCCTCACCATCGACCCGGCCCGCCGGCTCGCGCAGTCGATGGGCCTCACCGAGCTCGACAACACCCCCCGCGCGGTGCAGGGCGTGGACACCTCGGCCGGCGGCTCGCTCGACGCCATGATGCTGGACATGAAGCGGACCTTCGACGACATCGTCGTGGCGCACGCCGAGCCCGGCAAGGCCGAGGCGATCCTGACCAACCCCTTCTACCAGGCGCTGTCGTCCTCCTTCGCGGGGACGCAGGAGTACATGGCCATGGAGAAGCTGGGCCAGCTGAAGTCCGAGGGCACCTGGGACCTCATCGTCGTCGACACCCCGCCGACGCGGTCGGCACTGGACTTCCTCGACGCCCCCGACCGCCTGACGACCTTCCTCGACGGCCGGATGGTGCGGATCCTGCTGGCGCCCGCGAAGGCCGGCGGCAAGGCCTACCTCAAGGTCGTCACGGCGGGCTTCAGCATCTTCACGAACGCGATCACCAAGATCGTCGGCGGCGAGACGCTCCGCGACGTCAGCCAGTTCGTGGCGGCGCTCGAGACGATGTTCGGCGGCTTCCGCGAGCGCGCCCAGGGGACCTACGACCTGCTCAAGGCTCCCGGGACGGCGTTCGTCGTCGTGGCCGCCCCCGAGCGCGACGCGCTGCGGGAGGCCGCCTACTTCGTCGAGCGTCTTGCCGAGGAGCGGATGCCGCTGGCCGGCCTGGTCGTGAACCGAGTCCACCGCACGGCCGCGGGCGTCCTCACCGCCGACCGCGCCCTGGCCGCTGCCGAACGGCTCGAGGCGTCCGGCGGCTCGGCGACCACCGCCGGCGTCCTGCGGGTCCACGCCGAGCGCGCGGCGCTCGCCGTCCGCGAGGCTCGGCTGCAGCAGCGCTTCACGGGGGCGCACCCCGCCGTGCCCGTCGTCGAGGTCGCCGCCCAGGCGGGCGACGTGCACGACCTCGACGGGCTGCGCTCGGTCGGGGCCGACCTGGCCGGCGGCGCCGAGGCGGCCCTGCCGAAGGGCTGAGCCCCGGCCGGCGGTGCTCGCGTCCGACCGTGCTGCGGCTCAGCGCACGGTGCTGCGGCTGCTGCTCAGCTGACCTTGCTGCGGGACAGCGCCTCGGTGCGGGCGGTGTCGAGCAGGGCCTTCCAGCTCGTGACGTCCGGGCGGCGGCGCAGCAGCGCCCGGCGCTCGCGCTCGGTCATGCCGCCCCACACACCGAACTCGACCCGGTTGTCCAGGGCGTCGCTCAGGCACTCGGTGCGGACCGGGCAGCCCATGCAGACGGCCTTGGCCCGGTTCTGCGCCGCCCCCGTGACGAACAGCTCGTCGGGGTCGGCGTCCTTGCAGGCCGACAGGGCGGTCCAGTCCTGGGTGGCGTCCAGCGAGGGGGTGCTCATGGGGTCCGTCCTGGTGCTGAGGGGACGGCCGAAGGGGCAGCGGCCGGTCCCAGAACGGTAGGAGCGCTCATCGATCTGCGGCAGGACCCGATGGAGGCATTGCGGGCTAGTCCTTCCGGACCAGTCGGGCCATCCGGGGCGAGCCGGACAGACCCGACGATCCCGACGCGCCCGCGTCCGCGGGGACGGTCGGGACGCGCCCACGTACCCTCGGCAGGTGAGGTCACCGCTGTCCCGGGTCGGAACCGCCCTGCTCGTGAGCGTCCTGGGGGGCCTGCTGCTCGCCGGCGCGGCCTTCCCGGTCGTCGGAGGCGTGGGCCTCGCGGCCAAGGCGGGAGCCGACGACTTCCTCGAGCTGCCCGCGGGCCTGACCGACGAGATGCCGCCGACGCGCACCCGGATCCTGGACGACCACGGCGGCCTGATCGCCACGCTGTTCCTCGAGAACCGGGTCAACGTCTCGCTGGCCCAGGTCCCGGAGCACGTCCAGAAGGCCCTCATCGCCATCGAGGACAACCGCTTCTACTCCCACAACGGGATCGACACCAAGGGCACGTTGCGCGCCGCCCTCCGCAACACCAGCTCGGGCGGCGTCCAGCAGGGCGGGTCGACGCTGACGCAGCAGTACGTGAAGAACGCGCTGATCGCCTCGGCCCACGACACCGCCGGGCAGAAGGCCGCGACCGAGCAGTCCCTGCAGCGCAAGCTCCGGGAGGCCCGCTACGCGTTGGCCCTCGAGAAGCAGCTGACCAAGGACGAGATCCTCATCCGCTACCTCAACATCGCCTACTTCGGCAACGGCGCCTACGGCATCGCGGCCGCCGCCCAGTACTACTTCGGCAAGCCGGTCCAGAAGCTCACGATCGCCCAGGGCGCGATGCTCGCGGGGATGGTCCAGAACCCCAGCCGGTTCGACCCCACGAACACCGAGAAGGCGCCCGACGTCGTCGTGCGGCGCAACCTCGTGCTCAAGCGGATGGCCGACCTCGGCTACATCACCGAGACGGTGCGGGCCCAGGGCAGCAAGCTCCCGCTCGGCATCGACGTCCACCCGGTCGGCACCGGCTGCGACAGCCCGCCAGTCGGCGCGGCCGCCTTCTTCTGCGACTACGTGCGCAAGGAGCTCGAGACCACCGACGTCGGCAAGGCCCTCGGCGGCACGCTGCAGGCGCGGCAGCGGGCGCTGTTCAGCGGCCTCACGATCCGCACCACCCTCGACCGCAAGGTCCTCAAGGCCGCGCAGGACGCCGTCGAGGCCCGGGTGCCCGCCGAGGGGCAGGCCCGCTCGGCGGTCGACGTCGTCGAGCCCGGGACCGGCCACATCAAGGCGATGGCGGTCAACCAGCCCTACGGCGAGAAGCCCGGCCAGACCAAGGTCAACCTGGCGGTCGGCGGCGGGTTCGGCTTCCAGGGCGGGTCGACGTTCAAGGCGTTCGTGCTCGCCAACGCCATCCAGCAGGGCATCCCGCTGAGCACGACCTTCTTCTCCCCGCAGGAGTACACGTCGAAGAAGTTCGTGAACTACGTCGACGGCCGGGCCGAGGACTACACGATCAGCAACGCCTCGGACTCCGAGTCCGGCACCTTCGACCTGCCCCAGGCGACCCACGAGTCGGTCAACACCTACTACCTGCAGCTGCTGGAGAAGACCGGCGTCGACGGGCCGGCGGGCCTGGCCGAGAAGATGGGCGTGACGCGGGTCCGCGACGAGAACGGCAAGCTCGGGACCAAGCTCAACCGCGGCGGCAGCTTCGTGCTCGGGACCAGCGAGGTCAGCCCGCTCGCGATGGCCGGCGCCTACGCGACCTTCGCCGCCCGCGGCACCTTCTGCACGCCGCAGGCCGTCCTGTCGATCACCGACCAGCGCGGCAAGCCGATCGCCGTGCCCGAGCCCCAGTGCGACCGCGTGCTCGAGCCCGAGGTCGCCGACACCGTCAACGACGTCCTGCGCGGGGTCGTGCAGGGCCCGGGCGCCCGCACCGGCGGCGACGCCGCCATCGGCCGGGACGTCGCCGGCAAGACCGGGACCACGAACTCCTCGCGCGCCGCCTGGTTCATCGGCTACACGCCGCAGCTCGCCACCGCCGTCTGGGTCGGCCTGCCGAGCGTCGAGGAGGGACCGGGCAAGGGCCGGCCGCTGCCCATGCGCCGGGTGCGCATCGGGGGCCGCTACTACGCGCAGGTCTACGGCGGCACCGTCCCGGCCGCGGTCTTCCGCCTCACCATGCGGACCGCCCTCGAGGGTGAACCGGAGCTGCGCTTCGACCGGCCCGACCCGAGCGCCCTGCCGACGGCCGAGGCCGCCAGCGGCACCGTCCCGGACCTGCGCGGGCTGACCCGCAGCGAGGCGCGGGCGGCCCTGCGCGCGGCCGGCTTCGAGCCGGTCGACGGCGGGCTGGCCCGCAACGGCGACTACGTCCCGCGCGGGACCGTCGCGTACTCCTCGCCCGGCCGCGGCGACGCCGCGACCCCGGGCCAGCCGGTGTCGATCTTCACCAACGGCGGCTGACGGCGGGTCAGGCCGGCAGGGCGGCCTTCACGGCCGCGGCCAGCCGGCCGCCCTCGACCTTCCCGGCGGTCTGCGGGCGGACGACCTTCATGACGTCGCCCATCTGCCGCGGGCCGGTCGCCCCCACCTGCGCGACGGCGGCCGCGACCAGGGCGGCGAGCTCGTCGTCGCCCATCTGCGCCGGCAGGTAGGCCGTGAGGACCCGTTCCTCGGCCAGCTCGCGCTCGGCCCGGTCCGTGGCTCCGCCGCTGCGGAACGCCTCGGCGGCCTCGCGCCGCTTCTTGGCCTCGCGCGTGACGACGGCGAGCTCCTCGTCGTCGGTCAGCGCGCGGGCCGCCTTGCCGGCGACCTCCTCGTTGCCGATCGCTGTCAGGGCCATCCGCAGCGTCGCCCGGACCAGCTCGTCCTGCGCCTTCATCGCGGCGGTGAGGTCGGCGTGCAGCTCGTCCTTGAGGTGTCCCATGACCCAGGAGACTACGGTCGGCGGCATGAGGCGGACGGCACTGCTCGCCGGGGCAGCGCTCGCTGCCTGGCCGTTCGTGGAGCCGCAGCTGCCGGTCCTGCGACGGGTGCGCGTGCCGGTCCTGCCCAGCGGGCGCCGGCCCCTGCTGGTGCTGCACCTGTCCGACCTGCACCTGCTCGCCCGGCAGCGCCGGCGGGCCTCCTGGGTGCAGGCCCTGGCCCGCCACGCGCCCGACCTCGTCGTCAGCACCGGCGACCACCTCAGCGCGCTGGACGCCCTGCCGCTGCTCACCGAGGTCGTCCGGTCCTTCGACTGCCCCGGCGTGTTCGTCCCGGGCAACAACGACTACTACTCGCCGGTCCGCCCCCGGCCGCTGGACTACCTGCGCGGCGGCTCGGTGGAGCGCCGGACCCCGGACGTCCCCTGGCAGGAGGTCGCTGCCGGGCTCGGCGGCGCGGGCTGGACCGACCTGACCCACCGCCGGCTGCACCTGCCCGACCTCGACCTCACCCTGACCGGCACCGACGACGCCCACCTGCGGCGGGACCGGTACGCCACCGTCCGCGGGCCGGTCGAGGGCCTCGCGCTCGGGGTGACCCACACGCCGCAGAGCCGGCTGCTGGACGCGTTCGCCGCCGACGGGCACGCCCTGGTCCTCGCCGGCCACACCCACGGGGGCCAGCTGCGCCTGCCCGGAGCGGGCCCGCTGCTGACGAACTGCGACCTGCCTCGGTCCCGCGCCCGGGGCCTCACCCGCGACGGCCGCGGCTGGCTGCACGTCAGTGCCGGCCTCGGCACGTCGCCGTACGCCCCGGTCCGGTTCTGCTGCCGTCCCGAGGCGACCCTGGTGGCCCTGGTCCCGGGGTGAGGACGGCCGCCCTCTCCGGTACTGTCTGCGTCGTACGACCGGGGTGTGGCGCAGCTTGGTAGCGCGCTGCGTTCGGGACGCAGAGGTCGCAGGTTCAAATCCTGTCACCCCGACCAGCAGTCCTCCCGACGAGACGGG
>JAOPWW010000413.1 GCA_025965495.1 Frankiales bacterium | reverse complement strand
TCGGGGTCGGGGGGCACCTGACCGCGCTGCGGCGGACCCGCGTCGGGCCCTTCGGCCTGGATGCCGCCCGGTCGCTGGAGGCGCTCGCCGCGGGGGACGAGGCGGTCGACGCCGCCGTCGTCCCGCTGTCCGACGCGGTGGCCCGGGCGTTCCCGGTGCGGCGGCTCGACGAGGAGCAGGCCGAGGCGCTCTCGCACGGACGGCGGCTGGCGGCGACCGGCACCGCCGGCGTGGTCGGGGCGTTCGCGCCGGACGGACGCTGCATCGCCCTGCTCGAGGACGCGGGGGAGCAGGCCCGCCCGACGGTGGTGTTCGCCCCCGCGGGCGGGTGACGCCCCGCTAGATGTAGCGACCAGGGACGTTGTTCACGCGGTGAGGCGGCTGATGGGCGTCGAGCCGTTGAGCGAGGTGTGGCCGCGGACAGTGTTGTAGAAGATCAAGAAGCCGTCGAGGGCTTGGGTCCGCTGCTCGTTGTCGGTCCAGGCCTGGCGGTAGGCCCAGCGCTCTTGCAGGGTCCGGTTGAACCGCTCGGCCTTCCCATTGGTCCAGGGGCAGCCAGGCTTGATGAACCGGCGCTTGATCTGCAGCGCGACGCAGATCGCGGCCCAGTCCGCGCTCGCCCGGTAGACCTTGGCGTTGTCGGTCAGCACCCTGCGCACGACCACGCCGTGCTCCCGGAACCAGACCGCGGCGCGGTGCAGAAAGCCGGCACAGGTCCCGGCTCGCTCGTCGGGCAGGACCTCGGCGTAAGCCAGCCGGGAGTGGTCATCGACCGCGACGTGGACGTAGTCCCAGCCCAGACCGCGGCCCCGGACCTCCTCGCTGCGGCCATGAGCCCGGTGCCCGCCGCCGGGCGGGATCTTCCCGAGCTTCTTGACGTCGACGTGGACCAGCGAGCCCGGCCGGTCGTGTTCGTAGCGCTGCTCGCTGCGCCGCGTCTGCCGCAACAGCTGCCCGGTCACCCGGTCGACGTCGCGCAGGTGCGGCATCCCGGCGCGCCGCAGAACGACCCCGATCGTGCTGGCTGGGACGCCAGTCAGAACCGACAGTTCGCGGGCCCCCACATGCTCAGCGACCCGCGCCGCGATGACCTGCTGCATCACCTGCACCGACGTCCGCGTCGGGCTGGTCCGTGGCCGCGACGTCCGGTCCTGCAGACCGGCGTCGCCCTCAGTCTCGAAGCGTCGCTTCCACTTGTGGACCGTCGTCCTGGTGATGTGGAACTGCTTGGCGAGCTCACCAGGCTTGTGACCGGCAGCGAGCAGATCAACGATCTCCCGCCGCAGGAACGGCGTCAGACGAGCGTTACGGTGCGACACGGGGCCTCCGGGACGAGTAGCTGGCTTAGGCACCGCCACTCCTGCCGGAGGTCCCGCCCTACATCAACCCGCCACGCCGAACCGTCAACAACCTCCGTAGTCGCTACACCTAGGCCGCGACTGCCGGTCAGCCCGAGCTGGCGCCAGCTCTGGGCCGCGACCGCAACCGCGTCCTCGCCGGCGCCACGTGCCTGGAGCCGTGGAAGGTGACAGGAGTCGAGCCCCTGCGAGGACGGCGCTCCGCCCCTACGACGAGGTGACAGACGTCCTCGGTCCAGCCCACGTCGACGCGGCGAGCGTGACCCCGGGCTGACTGGTCCTCATCAGGCCGGCTGCGGCCAGCAGTCCGGCGTCAGGGCGCAGCGCGAACAGCGGGTAGGCGCGGCTACCCCGCGGGGCGAAGGGGCCGAGCGGTAGCGCTACTTCCGCACGCGGCGGATCACCGTGAAGGCTGCATAGCCCAAGCCACCCACGATCAGCACCACGACCAGTTCAGCGACATCTGATGTGCCCACGCAGCCTGCTTCGCCAGCGCAGGCCGATCTCCTGCCCGCGGATGAGTGCAGTGCCCACGGCCCCAGCTCGATCAGCAGGAAGTCGGCACCAGCATCGAGGGGTGGCACGACGTGCAGAGCGGTGTCCGGCGCTCCTTCCACTCGCTGAACGGTGGCGCGTCGGCGACTTCTTCCCGGCCCTGCTCCGCGCCGTGGAAGCGGTGGCGGGTGCTGACCTGTACGGGTAGCCAGGCCGGAGCGCCTGTCGCCATCACCCGCACGTCTGGCTGCAGACGCTGCTCGTCGATCGCCCCGGGCGGTAGGTGCCGCCCGCAGCGGGGCGGCTCCGACGACAGGTGCCGCCGTTCGGGCACCTGCCGGTGCGCGAGCGGTACTAGCGAGCGCCTGCCCCTCGCTGGAGGTGACCGATCCGGATCAAGAAGCCGGCAGCGCCTGCGGCGGGCACCGTCACGACGACCACTGCCACCCGCGCCGCCGCTACCGATCCCGACAAGGCGCTCACCAGCAGGAGCGCCAAGGCGACCACGAGGCCCACCACGAGGACGAGACCGAGAGAGCGGGCTTGTCGGGCATCATCGAACACGACCGCATCGTCTCGTGACCGTCCCCTCCCGGCAAGCACGCCCTGAACGGCTCGATCCGTGCCTGCCGTCACGCCGAGCACTCGTTCCCGGGCACTCGCTCACGCCCCCGGTGCTGGGAGGGCTCGCGAGTCGTCTGGCGCGTCCAGATGACGCGCCTCGTGGCGCCGGGTGCTAGCGCGAGGTGCCGAGGCCGGCGTCGCGAGCTCGGGCGACGAGCTCGGCACGAGACCCGACGCCCAGCTTGGCCATGACGGTCGAGGTCATGTTGCGGACGGTCTTGGAACTGAGCGAGAG
>JAOPWW010000412.1 GCA_025965495.1 Frankiales bacterium | reverse complement strand
CCCCCGTGGACGGGGTACGACAATTCGGCACTGACTTTCAGCACGCTGTTGAGTTCTCAAAGATCAGACGCTCCCGGTTCCGACCTCGCGGTCTTTCCCAGCGCTCTCCTGACGCTAGCAGGCTCTCCGGAGAGGTCCTGCTCAGCGGGTGGGCTCGAAGGCCTTCCCCGCTGCTGTGCTGGTCGAACCTAGCAGGCGCTCCGTAGAGCCCCGCTGCCCTGGAGTGGTCGCGGTCGAACCGCGCTCTTGGTGCCACAGGGAGTCCGCCCGGTCCGTCCGCCTGTCGTTCTGGCGTCCGGGTCTTCCGGGGGCGAGGACGAAGTTACGGGGTCGGACAGGCGGCGTCAAACGGCCGGGGGGTGAGACCGGTGTGACCGTGGCCTCGTCCGCCCCTTCCTGGCACGTCAGGCCGGGCGCTCGGCGACCGCTGTCGAGCGCTTCCCGCGCTTGAGCACCAGGAAGCGTCCGTGCAGCCAGTCGGCCTCTGCCGGGACCAGTGCGTCGTCGGTGACCTTCGTGCCGTTGAGCGACGCCGACCCCTCCTTCACGGCCCGGCGCGCGTCGGAGCGGGACAGGCCCAGGGCCTCGGCGAGCAGGGCCACGAACGGCGGCGTCTCCCCCTCCACCCGGACGGACGGCGCCTCCGCCAGCGCGGCGGCGAGCGTGTCGGCGTCCAGCGACCGCAGGTCACCGCCTCCGAACAGCGCAGCGCTCGCGGCCTCGACCTTCGCCACCTCGTCGGGCCCGTGCAGCAGGGCGACCAGCTCCTGGGCCAGCCGCCGCTGGGCGGCCCGGGCCTGCGGACGCTCCGCCGTCGCGGCGTCGAGCGCCTCCACCTCCTCGCGACCCACGAAGGTGAGCAGCCGCAGGTAGGTCCCGACGTCGGCGTCGTCGACCCCGAGCGCGAACTGGTACATCGCGTACGGCGACGTCATGTCGCGGTCGAGCCAGACGTTGCCGCCCCCCGTGCTCTTGCCGAGCTTGGCGCCGCTGCTGTCGGTGATCAGGGGGAACGTGAGCGCGTGGGCCGACACCTCGTGCCCCTCGACCCGGCGGAGCAGGTCGAGGCCGGCGGTGATGTTGCCCCACTGGTCGTTGCCGCCGACCTGGAGCCGGCAGCCGTGCCGGCGGTAGAGCTCGACGTAGTCGTTGCTCTGCAGCAGCTGGTAGGCCAGCTCGGTGAACGACAGCCCCCCGCTGGCGAGCCGAGCGCTCACTGACTCGCGCGCGAGCATCTGGCTGACGGGGACGTGCTTGCCGACGTCGCGCAGGAAGTCGAGGGCGGTCATGGAGCCGGTCCACTCGAGGTTGTCGGCGTGCATCCCCTGCTCCCCGTCGAGGACGAGGAAGCGCTCGAGCTGCTCCCGGATGCGCCGGACCCGCGCGGCGATGACCTCCTGGGTCATCATCACCCGGCCCTCGGTCCGGCCGGTGGGGTCCCCGATGAAGCCCGTGGCGCCACCGGCGAGCGCGATCGGGCAGTGGCCCGCCAGCTGGAAGCGGCGGAGCGCGAACAGCGGGACCAGGCTCCCGACGTGGAGGCTGTCCGCGGTCGGGTCGAAGCCGCAGTAGAGGGTCAGCGGGCCGGCGGCGAGGTCCTTCGCGAGCGCGTCGCGGTCGGTGGTCTGGGCGACGAGGCCGCGCCAGTCGAGGTCGGCGAGGACGTCGTCGACGGGTGCGAGGGTCGGGAGAGCGGGACTGGTCACGTGGTCGATCCTCCCGCAGGGGTCGACCGGGTTCGCCGCACGGCTGCCCGGTAGGGCGAGACGGTCGGGTCGCCGTCGAGCCAGAAGCGCCACGGGGTGGGGGCGCCGGCCCCCGCGACGCCGACCCGCGGACCGCTCGACCACGACGACGGCGGCTCCCGCAGCACCAGCCGGAACGGCGACGCCGGGTCGAGCAGGTCGGTGCCGCCCAGGTCGCCGTCGACGCCGAGCGCCCTCGTCAGTCGGGCCGGTCCGCGGCACAGGTCGCGGTCCCTCGCGCCGGGCCGGCGGGACCGGGCGACGTCGAGCCCGCCGACGACCTCGCCCGCCCGCACGAGCACCGCGGACGCCGTCCCCTCGGGGGCGGTGACGACGTTGAGGCACCAGTGCATGCCGTAGGAGAAGTACACGTAGGCGACGCCGGGCCGGCCGAACATGACCTCGGTCCGGGGCGTCGGGCCGCGGAAGGCGTGCGAGCCGGGGTCGGCCTCCCCCGCGTACGCCTCCACCTCGGTGAGGCGGACGACGACGTCGCCGGAGACCAGGTGCGCCCCGAGCAGCAGGGGTGCGACCTGGTCCACCGGTCCCTCGAGCAGCGCCCGCGGGTCGGTCAGGGCAGGACCGGGGACGACCACGCGCGGTGCGCCTCGACCTCGAGCCGCAGCACCTCGAGCTGCTCGCTGACCCGCTCCGGCGCGGTGCCGCCGTGGCCGGTGCGGGCCGCGATGGCCCCGCGCACGTCGAGGACGCTGCGGATCGACGGCGTCAGGTGCGGCGACACGTGCGCCAGCTCCTCGTCGGTCGCCTCGTGCAGCTCCTTGCCGTTGACCGTGCACCCCACGACCAGGTGCCCGACGGCCTCGTGGGCGTCGCGGAAGGCGACGCCGTCCTTGACGAGCTTCTCCGCGACGTCGGTCGCCAGGGCGAACCCGAGCGGGGCGGAGGCCTCCAGGACGTCGGCGTGGACCGTCATC
>JAOPWW010000410.1 GCA_025965495.1 Frankiales bacterium | reverse complement strand
GCGTCGCTGCCGCAGGACAAGGAGATCGTCCTGTACTGCAAGAGCGGCGTGCGGTCCGCCGAGTCGCTCGCGGCGCTCAAGGCCGCGGGCCTGGGCAACAGCGTCCACGTCCAGGGCGGCGTCTTGGCCTGGGCCGCGCAGGTCGACCCCTCGCTGCCGACCTACTAGCCCCCGTACGGCCGACGGCCGGTCCCCCTCGCGGGGCCCGGCCGTCGTGCTGTCCGGAGTGTCGACCCGCACGACCGGCGCCTGCCGCGCCTCGCGCTCCAGCCCGTGGGCCGTCGTCGTGCTGTCGTCAGACGGGGAGGCCGCCGCTGCCCAGGATCGCGTTGATGCCGCGGAAGGGCTCGCCCACGGTCATCGTGCCGTCGCCGATGATCAGCTCCCGGATCTCCTGCTCGTGGCTGCTCCCGCGCATCTTGACCACGAGGATGCCGCGGCGGAGCGTGCTGTCGACCTCGACGTAGCGCAGCACGACGATGGCGTCGATGAGCCCGGAGATGTGGCCCGCCGTGATCGAGGTGCCGCCGACCAGGGTGGGGGAGGACGCCGTCAGCAGCGTGGCGAGGCCGATCTGCTTGACGAACGACGTGAGCCCGATGACGAACTGCCGGTAGCTCGGCTCGGTCCCGAGCCGCTCGAGAGCGCTGAGGCTGTCGACGACGAGCCGGGTCGGGCGGTGGCGCTCGACGAGCGACCGGATCTCGACGAGGTGGTCGTCGAGGGAGCCGACCTCGGGGTAGACCGACACGACGTGCAGGAGGCCCTGCTCGGCGAAGCCGGCGAAGTCGTAGCCCCAGGTCGCGCCGTTCTCGTAGGCCTGCTCGCGCGTCTCCTCGTAGGCCATGAGCAGCACCGACTCGCCCCGCACGAGGGCGTCACCGACGAACTGCGTGGCGAGCAGGGTCTTGCCCGTGCCGGTCGGCCCCGTCAGCAGGGTGCTCGCGCCGCGGAAGACGCCGCCGTGCATGAGGCCGTCGAGCCCGGCGTTGCCCGACGAGGTCCGCTCGTCGAAGCGGGTCTGCGACTGCACGCGCTCGCCGACCGGGAGCACCACCAGGCCCTGCCCGGGGACGACGGTGAACGGGACGTCGCCCTTGTGGTGCATGGCGCCACGCATCTTGAGCACCTCGAGCGTGCGCCGCCGGAACGAGCCCTCGCGGACGTTGCGCAGCAGGACGACGTTGTCGGCGACGAACTCCTCGATGCCGTAGCGGGACAGCGTGCCGCCGGGGTCGCCGGGAGTCTCGACCGTCAGCACGACCGTGAGCCCGAGCGAGCGGAGGCTGGCGATGAGCTGCCGGAGCATCTGCCGGGCCGCCGCCGCGTCGTCCTGCAGCGACAGCACGGCGTTGAGGCTGTCGAGGACCAGCCGCTGGGCGCCGGTGGCGTCGACGGCGTGGCCGATCTGCGCGGCGAGGATCTCGAGGTCGTAGGGGGTGACGCCGTCGGCCGTCGCCAGCGGGGAGGCGTCGACGAAGCGCCAGTCGCCCGCGTCCTCCCAGGCCGCGACGTCGAAGCCGAGGGTGGCGAGGTTGGCGCGCAGGTCCGCGGCCGGCTCCTCGAGGGTGACGAAGACGCCGGGCTCGCCGCGGCGCACGCCCTCGGCGAGGAACTGGCCGGCGAAGACGCTCTTGGCGCTGCCGGCCTGACCGGCGACGACGGTGGCCCGCCGGGTCGGCAGGCCGCCCATCGCGACCTGGTCGAAGCCGGGGATGCCGGTCGGGGTCTTGGGCACCGAGGCGCCCTCGGTGTGCCCGTCGACGCCGAGGTAGAGCAGCCCGGCGCGGCGGGCCGCCTCCGCCCGAGGGGCCGTCATGCGGCGCTCCCGTCGGACGGCTGCGTCCCGGTGGTGCGCTGGGGACGCGCCGCGGCGTCGTCGAGCACCTCGGCAGGAGCGCCCCGGGACACGCGGAACCACGCCGTCTTGCCGTCGCCGTCGTGCGTCTCGAGGTCGCTGGCGTCCGCGAGCGCCGCGACGAGCCCGAGCCCCCAGCCGCCCTCGCGGCCGTCGTAGGGGCGCTGCGCGGGACGGGCGAGGTCGAGGTCGTGGACGGTGACCAGGACCGCGTGCTCCGTCACCGTGATCCCGAGCTCGATCGGCGTGCGGGCGTGCAGGACGGCGTTGGTCACGAGCTCGCTGGTGAGCAGCAGCAGGGCGTCGTGCGTCTCGGCCGGGAGCTCCGGAGCGTGGCTGTCGACGAAGCGACGGGCGTCGCCGACCAGGCGAGGGAGCGGGTCGAGGTGGAGGTGGTGCATCGTCTGCACCGCGTCACCGTCGAGGGCGTGGGTGAGCACGCGCTGGCAGCTCACCCGACCTCCCTGTCCTGTCCCGTCCCGACACCGACGCCTTACCCCTCACGTGCACGGCCATGCGGCTGGACGGACCAGACTGCCACGGTGAAGCGCTCCGCGACCCTGTCCGCCGGCGTCGGCACGCGTCCCGGCGCGACCGGTCCGCCGACGGCGTACGCCCTGCTGGTGCTGGACGCCGTCGACCGGATCCCCGCGGGGCGGGTGCTGACCTACGGCGACGTCGCCGAGCTCACCGGCCGGGGCACCGGGCGCACCGTGGGGACCGTGCTGTCCAAGCACGGTCGGGAGGTGCCGTGGTGGCGGGTGGTGCAGGCCTCGGGACGGCCCGCGGAGCCGCACCTGCGGGAGGCGCTGCGGCTGCTCGCCGACGAGGGCTGCCCGCTCCGCGGGGAGGCGGTCGACCTGGTCCGGGCGCGCTGGGCCGGGCCGCCCGCGCCCTGACGGCAGGTGCTCCGCCGTTCCTGTCGGACCCGGGTGGTGGACTCGGCGCGTGACCGAGTCCCGGGCGTCGGCAGCCCCCGTCCTGCGGCGTCGGCCGCTGCGCCCGCGTGCGGCCCCCGCGCTCGATGCCGCCCAGCAGCGGGTCGTCGACCACGCGTCCGGGCCGCTCCTGGTCCTCGCCGGGCCCGGCACGGGCAAGACGACGACGCTCGTCGAGGCGGTCGTCGACCGGGTCGAGCGCCGCGGCCTGCCGGCCGAGCAGGTCCTGGTCCTGACCTTCAGCCGCAAGGCGGCGCAGGAGCTGCGCGAGCGGATCACCGGCCGGCTCGGCCGGACCACGCGCGGCCCCGTGGCCATGACCTTCCACGGCTACGCCTACGCCCTGCTCCGCCGCGAGCTCGGTGGTCCCGGCGGTGCCGCCCTGCGGCTGCTGTCCGGCCCCGAGCAGGACCTCGAGGTCGGGCGGCTGCTCGAGGGCGACCGGGAGGACGGTGCCCTGCGCTGGCCCGCGTCGCTGCGGCCCGCGCTGGGCCTGCGGGGCTTCCGGACCGAGCTGCGCGACCTGCTCCTGCGCGCCCAGGAGCGCGGCATCGACGCCGACCGCCTCGCCCGGCTCGGGCACGAGCGGCGCCGGCCGGAGTGGGTGGCGGCCGCCGGGTTCCTGCAGGCCTACGACGCCCGCTTCGACCTCGACCCGAGCGCCGAGGTGCTCGACTACGCCGGCCTGGTGCGCTCGGCGGCCGCCCTGCTCGAGGGCGACGACGGGCTGCGCGAGGCCGAGCGGCGGGATCGCGCGGTGGTGTTCGTCGACGAGTTCCAGGACGCCGACCCGGCGCAGCTGCGCCTGCTGCAGGCCCTCGCCGGCGACGGGCGCGACCTCGTGGCGGTCGGCGACCCCGACCAGTCGATCTACGCCTTCCGCGGCGCCGACGTCACGGGGACGCTCCGCTTCGGCGAGCACTTCCCGACCGCGACCGGCGAGCCGGCGCCCGTCGTGGAGCTCCGGACCTGCCGCCGCTCCGGCAGGGCCCTGCTCGCCGCGTCCCGCAGCGTGGCCTCCCGCCTGCCTGCCGGCCCGCTGGGGCCGGGGTTCCGCGCGCTGGAGCCCGACCCCGCCGTCGTCCCCGGGCCGGGCCGCGTCGAGGTCCGGCTCGCCACCTCGCCCACGGCGGAGGCAGCGCTGGTCGCCGACGTCCTGCGCCGGGCCCACCTGCACGACGGCGTGCCCTGGTCGGACATGGCGGTGCTGCTGCGGTCGACCCCGCGCTCGCTCGCGGTCCTGCGCCGGGGGCTGCTGGCCGCCGGTGTCCCCGTCGGCGTCCCTGCGGACGAGCTGCCGCTGGCCGAGGAGCCCGTGGTCCAGGCGCTGCTGGACCTGCTGCGGGCCGTCCTGCGCCCGGAGACCCTCGACGAGCCGGCGGCCCTGGCGCTCCTGGCCGGTCCGCTCGTCCGCGCGGACGCTCTCGCCGTGCGACGCCTGCGCCGCGCGCTGCGGGCTGCGGACCTCGCGGACCGCGGCAGCAGCGCCTCCGGCGAGCTGCTCGTCGAGGCGGTCCGCGACCCCCGGACGGCTCTGCGCCTGCCCGCCCCCGTGCGCCGGCCGCTCGAGGTGCTCGCCCGGCTGCAGCGCGCGGTGGCCGAGGCCGGACCGACCGCAGAAGACGTGCTGTGGGCGGTCTGGGAGGCGTCCCGCCTGGAGCGGAGGCTGGTCGAGGAGAGCCTCGCCGGAGGCGCCCGGGGGGCGGTGGCCGACCGGGCCCTCGACACCGTCATCGCCCTGTTCGACGCCGCTGCGCGCTACGTCGACCGCCTGCCCGGCATGGGGGTGCTCGGCTTCCTCGACGACGTCGCGGCGCAGGAGGTCCCGGGCGACACGCTCGCGCAGCGCACCCCCGAGGGCGAGGCCGTCCGGGTGCTGACCGCCCACGCCAGCAAGGGCCTGGAGTGGCGGGTCGTCGTGGTCGCCGGGGTGCAGGAGGGCGTCTGGCCGGACCTGCGCCTGCGCGGGTCCCTGCTCGGGTCCGAGGAGCTCGCCGACGCCCTCGCGGGGACGTCGGTCCCGCCGGACGACCGCCGCGCCGGGCTGCTCGCCGAGGAGCGCCGGCTGTTCTACGTGGCGGTCACGCGAGCCCGGGAGCGGCTGGTGGTCACGGCGGTCGCCGGCGGTGAGAGCGGCGAGGACCGGCCGAGCCGCTTCCTGGCCGAGCTGGGCGTCGAGGTCCCCGAGGTGCCGGTGCCGGTCGGCCGCCCGCTCACCGGCGCCGGGCTGCTGGCCGAGCTGCGCACGGTCGCGACCACCTCCGAGGACCCCCTGCTGCGCGAGGCCGCGTGCCGGCGGCTGGCGCTGCTCGCCGCCGGCGACGACGACGCCCTGCCGCCCGTGCCCCTGGCCGACCCCGACCGCTGGTGGGGCCTCGCCCAGCTGTCCGACGACGGCCCGCTCGTGCGCGACGACGAGCAGGTCCGGGTGTCACCGAGCAAGGTCGAGAGCTTCGACACCTGCTCGCTGCGCTGGTTCCTGGAGAGCGCCGTCGGGGTCGCGGGCTCGACCGGTCCGTCCCAGGTGCTCGGCACGCTGGTCCACGCCCTCGCGGAGCTCGCCAGCGGCCCGGACGCCCTCGAGCTGCCCGCGCTGGAGGAGCGCCTGGACGCCGTCCTGCCCGAGCTCGACCTCGGAGCGCCCTGGTCCGTGGTGAAGCGTCGGCAGGAGGCGGTCGAGCAGCTCGGGCGCTTCGTCACCTGGGCGGCCGCGAACCCCCGGGAGCTCGTCGGGCTGGAGCTCGCGCTGTCGGTCCCGCTGGGGGAGCGGGCGGTGCTGTCCGGCCGCGTCGACCGGCTCGAGCGCGACGAGCAGGGACGGGCTGTCGTCGTCGACCTCAAGACCGGCACGAGCAAGCCCACGAAGGCCGAGCTCGCCCGCCACCCCCAGCTCGGCGTCTACCAGCTCGCCGCCGCGCTCGGGGCGTTCACCGAGCACGGGCTGACCGAGGCAGGCGGGGCGTCGCTGCTGCAGCTGAAGAAGGGCAAGCAGGCCGACGAGCAGGTCCAGCAGGCCCTGGCCGACGACGACGACCCCGAGTGGGCCCGGACCGTGGTCGAGCGGGTCGTCGGGGGCATGAGCGGCAGCGCCTTCCCGGCCGCTGTCAACGACCACTGCCGGACCTGCGCCGTCCGCACCAGCTGCCCCGCCTGGCCCGAGGGCCAGGGGGTCCTGCGATGACGGGCGCTGCGATGACGGGCGCTGCGCTGACGGGCGCTGCGACGACGGCTGCTGCGGTCACGCCGTCCACGCTCTTGCCGCTCGAGCGGCTGCGCGAGGTCCTCGGGGTGCGGATCAGCGCGGAGCAGGGCGAGGTCGTGACCGCCCCCCTCAAGGCAGGGGTCGTCGTCGCCGGTGCCGGCAGCGGCAAGACCGCGACGATGGTCGCCCGGGTGGCGTGGCTGGTCGCGTCGGGGCTCGTGCAGCCCGACCAGGTGCTCGGGCTGACCTTCACGAGCAAGGCCGCCGACGAGCTCGCCGGCCGGGTCCGGGCGGCCCTGCGGACGCTGCGCACGGCCGGGCTGGTCGCTCCCGACGTCGCCGAGCTCGAACCGGTCGTCTCGACCTACCACGCCTACGCCGGCCGGCTCGTGCGCGACCACGCCCTCCGGCTGGGCCGCGAACCCGCGGCCCGCCTGGTCACTCCGGCCACCAGCTGGCAGCTCGCGGCCCGCGCGGTGTCGACCTACGACGGACCGATGGACGCGGTGGGCTGGGCCGAGTCGACCGTCGTGCAGGCGGTCCTGCAGCTCGCCGGCGACCTCGCCGAGCACCTCGTCGAGACCGACGACGTCCTCGCCCTCACGGGGTCCCTGCAGGCGCTGGCCGACGCCGCCTCCCCGCTGCGGGCCGACGGGCGCAAGGTGCTCGCCTGCCAGGCGACGCGCGCGCAGCTGCTGCCCGTCGTCGCCCAGTACGCCGCCGCCAAGCGGGCCCGCGACCTGCTCGACTTCGGCGACGTCGTCGCCCTGGCGGCCCGGCTCGCCCGCGACTGCCCGGAGGTCCGCGAGGTCGAGCGGGCCGCGTCCCGGGTGGTGCTGCTCGACGAGTACCAGGACACGGGGGCGGCGCAGGAGGTGCTGCTGTCCGCGCTGTTCGGCGAGGACCACGCCGTCACCGCCGTCGGCGACCCCTGCCAGAGCATCTACGGCTGGCGCGGCGCGAGCGCCGGCACCCTGCGGCGCTTCCCCGCGGTCTTCGGCGCGCGGCGCACCGACCCCCGGACGCTGCGCACCACCTACCGCAACGGCGGCCGGATCCTCCTGCTCGCCAACGCGATCAGCGCGCCGCTGCGCACGACCGGCGTCCCCGTCCCCGAGCTGGAGCCCGCGCCGGGCGCCGACGACGACGGCGTCGTGCGGTGCGCCCTGCTGCCGGACGTCGAGGCCGAGGCGGCCTGGGTCGCGGACGGCGTCGTCGCGGCCATCCGTGCGCTGGAGGACCCCGTGCCGGGCGCTCCCGACTGGGCCCGCGCGGCC
>JAOPWW010000331.1 GCA_025965495.1 Frankiales bacterium | reverse complement strand
TCGACAGCGCGCTGACCGACCGGCTCGCGTCCTTCACCACCAGGGACGGCCGCACCGGCGTCGGCGTCCTCGAGTTCGCCCACAGCCGCAGCCACTCCTACGCCTACCGGCCGACCCTGACCTGAGGTGCGAGCAGACCCGTCTACGGTTCCCGCGGTGACCTCCTCCGCACGCCTCGACGTCCCCGGCACCGCGAACTTCCGTCCGCTCGGCGGGCACGCCACACCGTCCGGCCGGCTGCGCGACGACGTCCTGTTCCGGGCCGACAGCCTGGCCGACCTCGGCGAGCAGGGGCGTGTCGCCCTGCAGGCGCTGGGGGTGCGGACCGTCGTGGACCTGCGTGAGGACGTCGAGCGCGTGCAGCACCCCGACGACGTCGAGGGCCTGGAGGTCGTGGTGGTCCCCGTCCCTGTCTTCGGCCCGCTCGGCCACGTCGAGCTGCGGGACCTGGGTGCGCTCTACGTGCACGCCCTCGACGAGTGCGGCGACCGGCTCGGCGAGGCGGTCCGGGCCTTCTGCCGGCCGGGCGCCCTGCCCGCCGTCGTGCACTGCGCGGCCGGCAAGGACCGCACGGGGCTGGTCGCGGCGCTGCTGCTGTCCGCCCTCGGCGTCGACGACGACGCCGTCACGGCGGACTACACGCTGACCGTCGCGCTGCTGTCGACGGCGGACCTGGCGAGGCTCGCGGACCGTGCCCGGGAGGCCGGGATGAGCGAGCAGGTGCTGGCCGTGGCCCTCGACGCGCCCGCGGAGGCGATGGCCAGGGTCCTCGCGCACGTGCGGGTCACGCACGGGAGCGCCCGCGCCTACCTGCTCGCCCACGAGGTCGTGGCGGCAGAGCTCGACGTCCTGCAGGAGACCCTGCTCGCGAGGTGACGGTCGCGAGAAAGGTGTGAGCACGGTCACCAGATGCGCTCAGTCGTGGTTATGGTCAGACCATGACGCAGACACTGGCTCCGGTCGTCCAGCTCGACGAGATCACCCCCGCCTGGCTGACCCAGGTGCTCACCGCCTCGGGTGCGCTGTCCGGCGGCACGGTGACGGCGTTCGAGTGCGAGCCCGTCGGCACCGGGCAGCTGGCCGACTCCTACCGGTTCTCGCTCACCTACGACACACCGGGCTCGGGACCCGCGACGATCGTCGGCAAGTTCCCCTCCGCGGACGAGGCGAGCCGCGCCTTCGCGAAGCAGTCCGGCTACTACCGCAACGAGATCCGCTTCTACGAGGAGCTCGCACCGACGTCCACCGTCGCCCTGCCGAAGGCCCTGCACGCCGGCCTCGCGGAGGACGAGACGGAGTTCGTGCTCCTCATGACCGACCTCACCCCGGCGCGCACGGTCGACCAGAACGTCGGCTGCACGGTCGAGGAGGCGGGGCTCGTCGTCGAGCAGGCGGCGAAGCTGCACGCGGACTCCTGGCAGGACGCCCGGCTCGCCGAGGTCGACTGGCTCAAGGGCACCGTCGGCTCGTTCGCCTACGTCACGGACAACTTCCCCGAGACGCTGCGGACCTTCCCCGAGATCGCGGGGGACCTCGTCCCGCAGGCCGACCTCGACGAGGCCGCGAAGCTGCTGCCGTACCTCGAGGCCTGGAAGGCGGCGTTCAGCGAGCCCCGGTGCCTGTGGCACAGCGACCTCCGGGCCGACAACGTCCTGTTCGACGTGCGCGGCGGCGAGCACCCCATCGCGGTGCTCGACTGGCAGGGCCTCGGCTACGGCAACGGCGTCATCGACATCGCGTACTTCCTGGGCACCAGCCTCGTGCCTGCGGACCGTCGCGCGGCCGAGCGCGACCTCGTCGGCCGCTACCACGCCGGCCTGGTCGCCGGTGGTGTCACCGGCTACACCGCCGAGCAGTGTTGGGAGGACTACCGGGTGCTCGCGGTCCACGGCCTGCAGGTCGGCGTCTTCGGTCTCGGCGCCGTGAAGCGCAGTCCCCGCGGCGACGAGATGTGGCGCATCTGGATCGAGCGGACCGCGGCGCAGACCCGCGAGCTCGACAGCTTCACGGCGCTGGCGGAGCGCTGAGATGCCGGTCGTGACGCTCGAGGCCGCCCACGAGGCCCGCAGGACGCTCGACCAGACCCGCGAGGCCGCCCGCGACTCCGCCGTCTGGGTCATCCCGCTGTCGGCCGACGGGCTCGGCCTGGTCGCGTACACCTGGGTCGACGCGTTCGGGAAGGCCGGCGCCGCGGGCATCGCCTTCGGGCCGAGCCTGTCTGCGCCGATCTTCGAGCGGGTGGACGGCGTCGAGGTGCCGGACACCATGACGTTCGACGACTGGACGGTCGGGCCGATGTCGTTCTCCCAGCACGACCCGCTGCTCCGCAGCCGCATCGACTACCAGGGCGAGCGGCTCGAGATGCAGTTCGAGTTCGAGGCCGTCCACCCGCCGTACGCCTACAGCTCGCACGTGGGCGTGTTCCCCGACTGGTTCGCCGACGACCGCTTCGAGCAGAGCGGCCGGGCCAAGGGCGTCGCCCGGGTGGACGGCAAGGAGTACGTCATCGACACCGTCTGCCACCGCGACCGCTCGTGGGGCGCGCGCAAGTGGGAGTGCGTGTCGCACTACAAGTGGTTCAACTTCCTGTCCGAGACGTCCGCCGTGCACGTCATGGACCTGCAGGGGTTCGGGCGCAGCGTCGTCCGCGGCTACGTGTTCCGGGACGGGCAGATGGCCGAGATCGTGTCCGCCGAGTTCGACTACGACCTCGACCCCGACCTGTTCCACCGTCGTCTCTCGGCCGTCTTCACCGACGACGCCGACCGCACGACGACGGTCACCATGACCTCGGTGACGGCCGAGCTCGCCTACCCGATCAGCCCCTTCCTGACGCTGGTCGACCTGGTCGGGCCGGCGGACGTCGAGGGCGTCGCGGGGGAGTGCTACGTCGAGATGGCCTGGCCGCCCGAGTACCTCGAGCGCAACGCTCGGTGACCGACGGCGCGACCACGGCGTACGGGCGACACGAGGCGAACGGCCCGCTGACCTCGGGGAAGGTGGTGGCCGCCGTCGACCAGGCGGTGGCCGCCTCGGGCGTGCTGCGTCGGCGCGCCTCCTCCTACCGCTGCACGCTCGGGGGCACCGGCGACGCCGCGCTCCTCGACGCCCTCGTGGCGGTCCGCACGTGCCTGGTCGCAGGCGACGTCGACGACGACCTCCTGCGCGCGCGCGCCCGCCTCGCGCAGGAGCTCGCAGCGGTGGACGCCCACGACGCCGAGGTGCGGGCAGCGGTGCGCGACGGGATCCGGTCGGCGCTCGAGGAGCTGCGGGAGGCCCCCACCACGTGGACGCTGGTCGAGCAGGCGGTCCGGGCGGTGTGCGAGGCGTGCGGGTTCACGCGGTCGCTCGTCTCCGCCGTGCGCAACGCCCGGTGGGTCCCGCTGGTCGTGCACACCCGCGAGGACCTGGACCCCAAGGCCGCCACCTTCCGCACCTTCGTCTCGTCCACCGCCCCCATCCCGCTGGTGACCATGCTCGGGGAGACCGAGATGGTCCGGCGGCGGACCGCCCTGCGCTTCGTGAACCCCCTCGAGGACCGCCGCACGTTCAAGCCGATCATCGTCGCGGCCGGGAGCCCGGGCTACGCGGCGGCGCCGGTCGTCGTCGGTCACCGGACCCTGGGCTTCGTCCACGTCGACCGGGTGGGGCAGGACCTGGTCATGACCGAGGACGACCGGGTCGCGGTGGGCTCCTTCGCGGGCGGTCTCGGCTGGCTGTTCGACCGGACCGCCTCGCAGGTGAGCCTGCACACCCGTGCCCAGGAGCTGGAGCGGGCGATGGGCCGGGCGCGGGTGGCCCTGACCCTCGGGCTGGACCAGGAGGGCGAGCCGCCCGCGGAGGAGGCGGGGCCGGACGACGAGCGCACGACGTCGGACGCGGTCGCGGCGCACAGCCGCACGCGGCTGACCGCCCGCGAGCGCGAGGTCCTCGACCTCGTGGCGCAGGGCGCGACCGACCGCGGCGCCGCCGAGCGCCTCACCCTGTCGGAGGAGACGGTCCGGTCGCACCTGCGCTCGGTCCGGCGCAAGCTCCAGGTGAGCAGTCGCGGGGCGGCGGTCGCCCGCTACCGGGCCCTGCAGGACCTCCCGTGACCGTCCGCCTGGCCGCTGCCGTCACCGAGCTCGAAGGCCGTGCTGCCGCCCTGCTCGACCGGACGGTGCCGGACGGGGAGCCGCGGGTGCCCGACGAGGCGGTGCGTCGCTGCGGCGACCTCGTCGTGCTGCTGGCCCGAGGCGCCGTCGGGACGACGGGCGACCAGCGGCGGGCCGTCCTGGACCTCTTGCTCCGGGCCGAGCGGCTCGACGAGCGGGCGCGGCGCCTGCGCGTCGAGGCGCAGGACCGGGCGCGGGCGGCCCTGGACGCAGGCCTGGACGCGCTCTGGTCCTGCACGTCGAGCGCGGAGCTCCGCACCCGTGCGGGAGCGCTGGCCGCGACCGCCCTCGCCGCCGAGCGGGCACGGCTGGTCGAGGCCGACGGACTGACGCCGGAGCGCGGGGTCCTGCGCGCGCAGGTGCCCACCAGTACGGGCCGCACGGTGCTCGAGGTCGAGGGCAGCGACGACGCCGGCGGTGTGCAGCGCTTCGCCGACGCGCTCGGCGTCGCGCTCGACGCGCTGGCCGCCCGCGAGAGGCTCCGCGCCCAGGGGCGCGCGCTGGCACCGCTGCGCGAGGCGCTCGACTCCGTGCTCCGCAGCGACGACGGACCTGCGAGCGGCTTCCCGGTCCCGGACGACGGAGCCGCCTCCGTGGTGCGCGAGGGGACGTCGTCGTGGGCGGCCGCCCTCACCGTGCGGCAGCGGGAGACCCTCGAGCTGCTCGCCCGGGGCCTCAGCAACGCCGAGATCGCCGAGCGGCTCGTGGTGGGCGTCGCAACGGTGAAGAGCCACGTGAGCGCCGTGCTGCGCGCGGCCGGCGCCCTCAACCGGGCAGAGGCCGTGGCCCGGTACGTCGCAGACGGGAGCAGCCGGGCCTACCGGGGCTGACCGGTTCCGTCCGAGGGGGGAGACATCTCCCCCTTCGGACGGAGGCGGAGGTGGACCGGGACTGTGACAGTGACGTGGCTCACCCGCCGCGACCACCGCGGCCAGACCGCAGAGGCCTCCCATGACCACCACGCCCGCCGACGTCCTCGCCGCCTACCCCGCCCGCTACTGCGCGGCCTGGGGCCAGCACGACGTCGCCACCGCCCTCGAGGTCGTCGCCCCCGACGTCCACTGGGTCGACCCGCTCCTGCCGGAGCCGTTCACCGGGCACGAGGGCGCAGCCGGCTTCTTCCAGGGGGCCTGGCAGGGCTTCCCCGACCTCGCCTTCGAGCTCGTCGGGGAGCCGCTCGTCGACGCCGCCAACAACCGGGTGACTGCTGAGTGGGTCATGACCGGCACCCACACCGGCGAGTTCCCCCCAGGCGCCCCGGTCAGCGGCAACGCCTTCCGGGTCGCCGGCAGCGACACCTGGGAGGTCGACGCCGAGGGGCGCGCCCTGTCCGTGCACGCCTACTACGACACCCTCACGCTCCTCAAGGCGATCGGCCTCGCGTGACCCTCACCCCGACCCCCCAGGAGACCGACCGATGACCGCCACGAGCACCAGCCCGAGCACGGGCCTGAGCACCACCGTCGAGATGACCGCCCGGTACGACCTCGCCGCCCCCGTCCCCGTCGGGCCCGGTCCGTTCGGCACCCGCATGGTCTTCGGCTTCACGGGCGGTCGCGTCGAGGGCGAGCGGATCTCCGCCGACGTCGTCCCCGGCGGCGCCGACTACCTGCTCGTGGGCCCGGACGGCTTCGGCCGCATCGACGTCCGCGGCACCCTGCAGACCGACGACGGCGCCGCCGTCTACGTGCACTACACCGGTCTCATCTCGATGAACGAGGCCGTCGGCACCGCCCTCGCCACCGGCGGCGGCACCGAGTGGACCGACCAGTACTTCCGCGTGGCCCCGCAGTTCGAGACGGGCGACGAGCGCTACGCCTGGCTCAACCAGTCCCTGTTCGTCGCCGAGGGGCGCATCGTCCCGGGCGCCATCGAGTACCGCATCTGCCGTGTCTCCTGACCCGACCGTCCCTGGAGGGACCGTGACCATCCCTGTCGAGCACGTCGACGTCGTCATCGTGGGGGCCCGCTGCGCCGGGACCGCCGCAGCTGTCCCTCTCGCCCGCGCGGGCCACAGGGTCGTGGTGCTCGACAAGGCCACCTTCCCGAGCGACACGATGTCGACCCACGTCCTGGTGCCGAACGGCGTCCAGGAGCTGCAGCTCATGGGTGCGCTGCCGGGCATCCTCGCGCTGGGCCCGACCAAGGTCCGCCACCTCACGCTCCACGACGAGGACGGCCTGGAGATCAAGGAGCGCTTCAAGCCGTTCTCCGGCATCGACTACGGCCTGTGCATCCCGCGCGACCAGCAGGACGCCGTGCTGGTCGAGGCGGCGCGCGCCGCAGGCGCCGAGGTCCGCGAGAAGGTCACGGTGCAGGAGGTCGTCTGGCGTGACGGCCGGGCCGTCGGGGTCCGCTGCAAGAGCGGCGGCAAGGTCTACGAGATCCAGGCCGAGCTCGTCATCGGCGCCGACGGGCGCCGGTCCAAGGTCGCTGCCGAGGTCGGCGCGTGGGAGCCCTACCGCGCGTCCAAGAACGGCCGCGGCTTCGCCTTCCGCTACCTCGACGACCCTCAGGGCGAGGACGCGCCCAAGGCCTTCCAGATCTTCCGCAAGCACGGCAACCAGGTCCTCGTCCTGCCGTCGTGCCCCGCGGGACGGACGCTCGTCGTCAACATGACCGACGCGGCCGACATCCCGAAGTACCACGAGGACCCCGAGGGGGAGTGGAAGGCGCTCGTCGCGGGCGACCCGGCCCTCGAGGAGCGGATCGGCGGCGCGACCAACGCGAGCGACCTGCGCGTCACCGACCACCTCTCGGCCTACTACCGGCGCTCGACCGGTCCCGGCTGGGCGCTGGCCGGGGACGCGGGCCACTTCAAGGACCCGGTGACGGGCAACGGCATGCGCGACGCCCTCAAGTTCGGCCGGCGTCTCGGCGAGGAGGTGGCGGTCACCCTCCACGACCCCGCGGAGCTCGACGCGGCGCTGACGCGCTGGGAGAAGGAGCGCGACGCCGACACGATCTCGACCTACCACTGGGGCAACCGCGAGTCCCGCCCCGGCCCGACGAGCCCGCTGGTGCGCGAGGTGCTCCGCACGTTCGCCGGCCAGGACGCCCCGAACCTGTCGGACACGTTCAACCGGGCCCGTCCGATCGAGGCGATCATCACGCCGGCGCGCATGGTCAAGGGGCTGGTGGCTGCACTGCGCGCACCGGGCGCGGACCGGCTGGGGATCCTCAAGGAGGTGTGGGGGGAGCTCCCCGCCGAGATCGGCGCTCGCCGGCACCGCCTGCTCGACGGCTTCCGCTCCAGCCGGCCGGCCGGCACCGAGCGTCCCGGCTGGGACCTCGGTCCCACCCCGAAGGCGCCGTCCCTGCGCCCCGCCACGGAGGTCGTCCCGGAGCAGCCGGTCGACAGCATCCAGAGCCCGCGCGAGAAGGTCAGCGCCTGACCGGCACGTCGCGAGTGTGACGGCCCTCGCCCCCGACCGGGGCGAGGGCTCTCGCACGACCACCCCCGACCGAACGCCACGCGCCCAGGAGACCCATGACCGCACCGCTGGTCCGCTACGACGTCGACGACCGGGGTGTCGCGACCCTCGTCCTCGACGACCCCTCCACCAAGAACTCGCTGAGCGACCCGCTCATGGACGAGCTGATCGCCCGCCTCGAGCAGGCTCGCGACGACGACGCCGTGCGCGTCGTCGTGCTCACGTCCGCCGACGAGAAGACCTTCTCGAGCGGCGGCAACCTCAGAGCCTTCGCCGACGACGCCCCGATCGTGCAGAAGTACGCGGGCCTGGACCGCTTCCCGCGGGCCTACACCCTGCTCGGCGGGCTGGGCAAGCCCACCCTGTGCGCGGCGAACGGCGACGTGCTGGCCGGCGCGTTCGGCCTCGCGCTCGCCTGCGACCTGATCGTCGCGAAGGAGGGCGTGCGCTTCGGCTGCCCGGAGATCAACGTGGGGGTCTTCCCGTTCATGATCTCGGCGCTCATCTACCGCAGCGTCCCCCGGGCGAAGGCGAACGAGCTGATGCTGACGGGGGAGCTCATCACCGCCGACCAGGCGCGCGAGCTGCACTTCGTCAACGCGGTGGTCCCTGTCGACGCGTTCGCCGCCGAGGTCGACCGGTGGAGCGGCCGGCTGGCCAGCCGCTCGCCGCTGCTCATGGAGCTGGGGAAGAAGGCCCTGACCGCGACGCGCGACCTCGCGCTCCCCGATGCCCTGACCCACCTGCAGGCGCAGCTGGCCCTGGCGTTCTCGACGGAGGACATCAAGGAGGGCGTGGCGGCGTTCCGCGAGAAGCGCGACCCGGTCTGGTCGCAGCGGTAGCTGCGCCGCGGGGTCCGTCAGCCCGTGCGCACCTGCACGGTGGCGGACCCCGCGAGGACAGCGGTGCCGTCGCGCACCACGGACAGCTCCAGCACGGCGAGCCCGTCGTCGACGGACGTGACCTCGCCGGCGACCTCGACGACGTCGCCCAGGCGCAGCGGCGCGGTGAAGCGCACCGACAGCTCGCGCAGGTGCTCGACGCCGCACCAGTCGGTCAGCCAGGCGGCCAGCAGGCCGGCTGTCAGCTGCCCCATCGCGATCGGCCGCTCGAAGCCGGCGGTGGTGGCGGCCTCGGGGTCGTGGTGGAGCGGGTTGAAGTCGCCACCCGCCCCGGCGAAGCGCACGACGTCGGTCTGCGTGACCGGCCCGACGGTCCGTGGCGCGGGGCGGGTCCCGACGACCGCCGTGACGAGCCCGCTCACGACCGGCCCCGCTCGACGAGCACCTCGCGCTGGCGGACCGCGACGTCCCCGGCCGCGTCGACGAACTCGGTCTCCAGCGTGACCAGCCGGTTGGTGCCGCTGCGTCCCTGCCTGGTCTCGTCGCCGACCACGCGGCGCGTCCCGACGAGCTCGTCGCCGGCCACGAGCGGGCGGGCGTAGGTCCAGGTCACCGAGCCGACCACGATCCGCGTGATGTCGAGCCCGAGGGCGGCGACGAACCCGCGCTGGTCGCGCTGGTGACCCGCGACGACGACGTGGGTGGCGGTCGCGAGCGCCCCCGCGTGCCCGTCGGCGCGGGCGGCCTCGGGGTCGACGTGCCGGGGGTCGAGGGCGCCCGTCGCCCGCGCGAACTCCGCGATCTTGCCCCGCTCCACCTGGAAGCGGACCTGGTCCACGGTCGTGCCGAGGTACGTCGACATGGCTCTCCTCATTTGGTCTGACCTATAGTACGGTCGGGCTCCGCTGGGAGTCGAGGGCAGGGGAACCATGGACATCACCGACGCACCGGACGAGGCGCAGTTCCGCCACGACGTCCGCACGTGGCTGGAGAAGAGCCTCCCGCAGCTCGACTGGCCCGAGCCGGCGGACCTGCTGGACAAGCCGCCGTTCTGGCGCGCCTGGCAGCGGATGCTCTTCGAGGCCGGGTACGCCGGCCTCACCTGGCCGAAGGAGCACGGCGGCCAGGGGCTCGACGAGCGCCTGCGGGCCGTCTTCTCCGAGGAGTGCGACCGGGCCGGCGCGCCCGAGCGGCTGAACACGATCGGCGAGGACTTCGGCGGTCCGACGATCGCGCACTTCGGCACGGAGCAGCAGAAGGCCACCTACCTCCGGCCCATCCTCACCGGTGACGAGATCTGGTGCCAGCTGTTCTCCGAGCCCGACTCCGGGTCCGACCTCGCCTCCCTGCGCACCAAGGCGGTCAAGGTCGAGGGCGGGTACCGCGTCACCGGCCAGAAGACCTGGACCAGCCGCGCCCAGCTCGCCGCCCACGCGATCCTGCTCGCCCGCACCGGCGGTGGCGAGCGGCACCGGGGCATCTCCTACTTCCTGCTGCCGATGGACGCCAAGGGCGTGACGATCCGGCCGCTGCGCCACATGCTGGGCGAGGCGGAGTTCAACGAGGTCTTCCTCGACGACGTCTTCCTGCCCGACGAGGCGGTCGTGGGCGAGGTCGACGGCGGGTGGAAGGTCGCGATGGGCACGCTCGCGTTCGAGCGCGTCGCGATCGCGACCGGCCGCGTCAACACCACCAAGGCCGTCGAGGACCTCATCGCCGACGTCCGGGGCAAGACCGACGACGCCGGCGACCCGCTCGGCGCGGACCCGCACGTGCGGCAGAAGGTCGCCGACCTCTGGGGGCGCGCCCTGGTGCACCGCGCGATCGGCCAGCGCGTCGTCTCCGGCGCAGCCGCAGGCGGCCCGCCCGGTCCGGTCACCTCGATGGGCAAGCTCTACTTCTGCCCGCTGGTGGAGGACCTCGCTGACTTCCGGCTGTCCCTCGAGCCGCTCGCCGACCAGTTCTCCGTGGAGGACGAGCACACCGAGGCGTCGCGCTGGCTGCGGCTCGCGAACCAGGCGCGCGGGACGGCCATCGCCGGAGGCTCGACGTACATCCAGCGCAACATCGTCGCCGAGCGCATCCTCGGTCTGCCGAGGGGCTGAGGTGTCCACGAGCACGCCGTACGTCTGGCACCCGACCGCCGACCACCTCCAGACCTCCAACGTCGCCCGGCTCATGCGCACGCTCGGGGTCGACACGGCCGACGCGCTGCGCGCCCGTTCCGTCGCCGACGTCGGCGCGTTCTGGGGCACCGTCGTCGAGGACCTGGGCCTCGAGTTCTCCACGCCGTACACCGACGTCCTGTCCCTCGCCGGCGGCATCGCCCACCCCGAGTGGTTCGTGGGGGGCGAGGTCAACGTCGTGGACGCGTGCCTGGGCCGCTGGACCCGGGAGACGCCGGACGCCGTCGCCGTCGTGCACGAGGCCGAGGACGGGAGCGTGCGGCGCCTCACCTACGCCGAGCTCGACGAGCAGGTGGCCCGCGCCCGCGCCGGCCTGCGCTCCCGCGGCATCGGCAAGGGCGACGCCGTGGCCGTGTACCTGCCCATGACGCCAGAGGCGGTCGTCGCGGTCTACGCGGTCGCGAGCCTCGGGGCGATGGTCGTGCCGCTGTTCTCGGGGTTCGCGCCGTCGGCGATCGCGTCCCGCCTGCAGGACGCCGAGGCCAAGGCCGTCATCACGGCGGACGGCACCCTGCGCCGGCGCAAGACGGCACCCCTGCTCAGCCAGCTGCACGAGGCGCTCGCGCAGTGCCCGACGGTCGAGCTCGTGGTCGTCGTGGAGAACCTCGGCGCGGCGGTCGAGCTCGGTGCTGACGAGGTGTCCTGGGACGAGCTGGTCCGGGCGGAGCCGGACCCGGAGGTCGAGCCGACCTCGGCCTCCGACGTCCTGCTGCTCGCCTACACGTCCGGCACCACGGGCAAGCCCAAGGGCGCCGTGCACACCCACGCCGGGTTCCTCACCAAGGTCGCCAGCGAGGTCGCCTACGGCTTCGACCTCAGGCCCGGCGGCACGTTCTGCTGGATCACCGACATGGGCTGGATCATGGGCCCGCTGTCGATCGTCGGGACGCACGCCGTCGGCGGCACCCTGCTGCTGTACGAGGGCTCGCCCGACGTCCCCGACGCCGACCGCCTCTGGCAGCTCGTGCAGGACCACGGCGTCTCCCTGCTGGGTGTCTCCCCGACGCTCGTCCGCACCCTGCGCGCCGCGAGCAGCGCGACCCCCGCCCACGACCTGTCGTCGGTGCGGGTCATCGGCAGCACGGGCGAGCCCTGGGACCCCGAGTCCTACGAGTGGCTCGCCCGCGACGTGTTCCGCTCGCGCGTCCCGGTCATCAACTTCTCCGGCGGCACCGAGGTCGGCGGCTCGTTCCTGTGCCCCTACCCGGTCGAGGACATCGCCAGCTGCTCCCTCGGAGGACCGGCGCTGGGCATGGACGTCGACGTCGTGGACGACGACGCCCAGCCCCTGCGCGGCAGCGTCGGTGAGCTCGTCTGCCGGCAGCCCTGGCCGTCGATGACCCGCGGCGTCTGGAAGGACGACGCGCGCTACCTCGAGGCGTACTGGTCGACCTTCCCCGGCCTGTGGCGCCACGGCGACTTCGCCCTCGTCGACGACGCCGGCGACTGGTTCATCCTGGGCCGCTCCGACGACGTCATGAACGTCGCCGGCAAGCGCGTCGCACCCGCGGAGATCGAGTCGGTGCTCGCCGCCGACGCCGCCGTCGTCGAGTCCGCCGTCGTCGGCCTGCCCGACCCCACCAAGGGCGAGGCCATCTGGGCCTTCTGGGTCGGCCGACCCGGGGACAGCGGCGACAGCGCCGACGACGCCCACGTCGCGGCCCGGCTGAAGCAGGCCGTCGCGGTGCAGGTCGGCAAGCCGTTCGCCCCGTCGAAGGTGCTGCGCGTCGAGCAGCTCCCCAAGACCCGCTCCGCCAAGATCCTGCGCCGCGCGGTCCGTGCCGCCGCGCTCGACATCTCCGCCGGCGACCTGTCCGGGGCCGAGAACCCCGAGGCCGTCGAGGAGATCCGCCGGCTCGTGAAGGGCCTGTCGTGACCGTGGCCCCGGCTCTGCGCACCACCACACCGACCCGACCGAGCGAGGGAGACCGCCGTGCAGTGGACGCTGTCTGAGGAGCAGGACGCCTACCAGCGCGCACTGCGCGACTGGCTGGACGACGTCGCCCCGACCGCGACCGTGCGGGCCTGGTTCGAGGCCGGCGACACGAGCCCGTTCGAGGAGCGCTTCGTCGCCGACGGCTGGGCCGGCGTCGGCGTGCCCGAGGAGCTCGGCGGCCAGGGGGGAGGGCTCGTCGAGCTCGTCCTCACGGCGGAGGAGCTGGCCCGGTCCGCCGCTCCGTCCGCGACCTGGCTGGCGAACGTGCTGGCCGCTCCCGCGCTCGCGGGCCGCGACGGCGCCGCGGAGGCCGCCTTCGCCGGCGCGGCCGTCGCCCTGCTGGTCAGCGCCGAGAA
>JAOPWW010000287.1 GCA_025965495.1 Frankiales bacterium | reverse complement strand
CCGTCGGCGAGCCCGACGCCGACCGGCGCCCCGGCCGGCACCCGCCCGGCCCTCCCCGCCCCGGCCCTGGTCGGCCCGACCGGTCCCGCGGACGCGCCGCAGCCGGTGCTCAAGGACGTCGTCCTGGCGTGGGCCCCTGTCGCCGGCGCCACCGGCTACACCGTCCAGGTCAGCCAGGACGGCGACTTCTCCGACGACGCCGTCACCTACGAGGGCCAGAGCGTCTCGACCCGTCTGGCCCTGCCGGCCCTGCCGTCGGCGGCGTACCGCTGGCGCGTCGCGGCGACGCAGGCGGCCGGCCACGGCTTCTGGTCGACGTCCGGCGCGTTCACCGAGGGCTGGCGCGACCGGGTCTCCGGCCTGCGCACCTCGGCCGGCCCGGCCGGCGACGAGTTCCCGACCTTCGCCTGGACGCCGATCGCCAGCGCCTCGGAGTACGAGCTGCAGGTCAGCAGCACCCCGACCTTCGACCACGACCCGACCCAGACGCAGGCCGGCTTCGGCACGACCGCCTGCTTCACCGTGCGGACCCGCGTGACCGGTGCCAACGAGCAGGGCGAGGCCAAGAACGACGGCGCCGGCGACTGCGACTTCACCAACCTCGCCCCCGGCGCCCAGCGCTACTGGCGCGTCCGGGCCCTGGACCACCTGGTCGACGACGCGGGCGAGGTCGACACCACGCCGGTCGTCCGCGACGGCGTCACCTACCAGCCGCTCGCCCCCAAGAGCGGTGAGCTCGACACCGGCACCTGCCCCCAGCCGGGCGGAGCCACCGCGAGCGCGTCCCCGTCGGTCGGCCCGACCCCGAGCGCGTCGCCCAGCGCCGCCGCGGACGCGAGCTTCTCCTGCGACGCCGCCCACACCGTCCAGCGCAGCGCCTGGTCCGACGTCCAGACCGTCACCTGGACCCCGACCGCCGCCGCCTCCCCGACCGCCGCGACCTACGCGCCCGTCGCGGTCAAGCCGCTGGCGCCCGAGGCCTGCACGGCCCGTCCCGCCGTCCCCGGCGAGGGTGCGCTGGCCGACTGCACCGACTTCCCGACCCTCGACTGGGACGCCCGCGACGGCGCGACCGGCTACCGCCTCTACATCGCGCTCGACGACGCCTTCACCAACGTGCAGCAGATCGTCGAGACGCCCGCCACGGAGTGGACGCCGACCGCCGCCTGGCGCGACACGACCGCCTCGCAGACCTACTACTACGCCGTCCAGGCCTGCACCGCCGTCCGCTGCGGCGCGGTGACCTCCACCCCGGACAGCCTGCGCAAGAAGAACCCGCGCACCGAGCTGACCGCCCCGGCGGCGGGCGCGGCGTTCGGCCCGACCGACGTCCAGCTGCGCTGGAAGCCGTTCTCCACGACCCAGCGCGCCGCCCTGGGCGCCCGGGTCGCCGGCACGCCCGCCACCGGTGAGGCCTACGCCTACCGCGTGCAGGTCGCCGACGCTCCCGCGGACGGCCGCCCCGCCACCGACGCCGACTTCCAGGCCCCGGTCGAGGACGTCACCGTCGACGGCGCGCTGTGCCGCCCCGGCCCGGTCGACCCGGCCGCGACCGTCGACCCGCGCACCACGACCCGGGCCGTCCAGTCCTGCACCGGCGCGGGCCTCGTCGCCCACGACCCGGCCCGCGACGAGGTCACCTACACCTCGGCGACCACCTCCTACCCGACCGGCTCCTACGTCTGGCGGGTCCAGGCGCTCGACGCCAGCGGCCACAAGCTCCCCTGGTCGAAGGTCGGCAGCTTCGTCCGCGACGTCACCCCGCCGACCGCCACCGTCACGGGCACCAAGGCCGCCGACGGGCGCGTCGTCGTCCGCTTCTCCGAGCCCGTCACCGGCGTCAGCCCCAGCACGGTCCGGCTCAGCCCGGCCACCGCCTCGACGCTCGCGGTCTCGGCGGACGGCCGCTCGGCCACCGTCAGCCCGGCCCGCACCTGGGTCCCCGGCCAGACGTACGTCCTGAGCCTCGGCGCCGGCATCGCCGACGCCGTCGGGAACCCGCTCGCCCCGGTCTCGGCGTCCAGCCGCATCGCCGGCCTCGTCGACGACGGCTCCGCCGCCCTGTCCTACGTCGGCAGCTGGGGCTTCCGCAGCTCGAGCAACGCCGTCGGCGGCGGGTTCCGCACCAGCACCCCGACCATGCGGGCGCAGACCGCCGCCACGGTCACCCTGGCCGGCAAGGGCGTCCTGCTCACCGGCTGCGCCGGCCCGTCCGGCGGTCTGCTCGACCTGTACGTCGACGGGACCAAGCGGGCCCGCGTCGACACCTACCGCGCCTACAGCGGCTGCGGCGTCCGGCTCGCCCGGATCGCCCTCGCCGACGGGCAGCACCGGGTGCAGGTCCGCGGCGTCGGCCTCAAGCGGGCCGCGAGCCGCAGCACGTCGGTCCAGCTGGACGCGGTCACGGCGCTGTAGCCGCTCGGGGTGAGGGGTACCCCTCACCACCTCCGGCGGCCACGTACGTGGTGCGGGGTACCCCCCATCGCTGGCGCCCCGCGCGCGGGGCGGCCACGGGGAGGGACACGTCGCTCCGGCCCCGCGGTCGTGGGGGGTACCCTTCACCGCCTCCGGGCCACGTACGTGGTGCGGGGTACCCCTCATCGCACGCCACCCGCGCGCGGGGCGGCCACGGCACCCCCTCCCCACGAGCCCCCGCGCAAGACGCCCACCCCCCGCAACGCACCGGAGCCCGGCCCCTCGACGAGGGACCGGGCTCCGGGCGTGCGGAGGCTGACTAGGCCTGCGCGTCGGCGATCTCGTCGGCGACGACGTCCTCGACGCTCTCGCCCTTGATCCAGGCCTCGAGGATCGCGCGGCCCTGCTCGTCACGGACCTGCACCGGCGGGGACTTCATGAAGTACGTGCTGGCCGGGTTGCACGGGCCGCCCTCGCCGCGGTCGAGCGCGACCTTGGCGCAGCGCAGCGCGTCGATGATGACGCCGGCGCTGTTGGGGCTGTCCCAGACCTCGAGCTTGTACTCGAGGTTCAGCGGGACGTCGCCGAACGCGCGGCCCTCGAGGCGGACGTAGGCCCACTTGCGGTCGTCGAGCCACTGGACGTAGTCGGACGGGCCGATGTGGACGTTCCGCGCGCCCATGTCGTGCTCCATGTTGGAGGTCACGGCCTGGGTCTTGCTGATCTTCTTGCTCTCGAGGCGGTCGCGCTCGAGCATGTTCTTGAAGTCCATGTTGCCGCCGACGTTCAGCTGGTACGTGCGGTCCAGGATGACGCCGCGGTCCTCGAACAGCTTCGCCATGACGCGGTGCGTGATGGT
>JAOPWW010000286.1 GCA_025965495.1 Frankiales bacterium | reverse complement strand
TGATCTGACCGATCACCGCACTGATCTGCGCGATCGCGTCGACCGCACCGGCCGTGTCGCCCTGGATCGTCTCGATCATCCGCGAGATGTTCTCGGTCGCCTTCGCCGTCTCCTGCGCCAGCTCCTTCACCTCGTTGGCGACCACCGCGAAGCCCTTGCCCGCCTCGCCCGCACGGGCCGCCTCGATCGTGGCGTTCAGCGCCAGCAGGTTCGTCTGCTCCGCGATGCTCGTGATCACCTTCACGACCTCACCGATCTCCTTGCTGCTCACGCCGAGCTTGGAGACCGTCTCGTTCGTCTGGTGCGCCACGTCCACCGCCGTGCTCGCGACCCGAGCCGCCTCCTGCGCGTTCTGGGCGATCTCCCGGATGCTCGCCCCCATCTCCTCCGCACCGGTCGCGACCGTCTGCACGTTCCGCGACACCTGCTCAGCCGCCGCCGACACCACGTTCGCCTGCGCGGACGCCTCGTCCGCGCTGGCCGAGATCCCGGCCGACACGCTCGTGAGGTCCTCAGCACTGGCCCCCAACGCGTCGGCGCTCTCCCCGAGGCTCGTCACGGCGCTGCGGACCGACGACATGGCGCGCTCGAGGTCGCCGGCCATCTGCCCGAGCTCGTCGCGCGACCGCACGTCGGTGGTGCCGGTGAGGTCGCCCTCGGCCATGCGGGTCAGCACGCCCGACACCTGGCGCAGCGGCCCGACGATCGCCCTGCTCACGACGACGGCCAGCGCCGTACCGAGCGCGGCCCCGACGACCAGGATGAGCAGCACCGTGGTGCGGCCCTGCCGGGAGGCGTCGCCCGCGGCCTTGTCGGTCTCCTTCACCTGGGCGATCTGCGCGTCGCCGAGCGCCTTGCCGGTGTCGACGACGACGGCGAACAGCGCGTCGCACTTCTTGAGGATCGGCTGCACGTCCTTCTCGCCCCGCAGGCTGGCCGGGAGGATGGTGCCGTCGCGGAAGGCGCGGTAGTCGGTGGTCGCCTTCGTGTAGGCGTCCAGGAGCGCCGGCGAGACGCCGTCGGCGCGCAGCAGCTGCAGGTCCTTGTCCACGGTGGCGTCGAAGCCCGCGATCTGCTGGGCGCGCACCGCCTTGCCCGCCGGGGTCGCGACCAGGTGCAGCAGCACCCGCTGGCGCATGCTGCCGTTGGCGTCGCGGGCGTCGGACAGGTGCTGCAGCGGGACGGCGCCCCGGCTGTAGATCGAGTGCGCCCGGCCCGTCACGCCGGAGAGCTCGACGAGCCCCGCGACGCCGACGCTGATCGCTGCCGTCAGCAGGACGGCGAGCAGGGCGAGCAGCTTGGTGTTGACCTTACGGTCGCGGAACCACGCGGTCACGGTGTCCTCCTCAGAACGCTTCTGCGCGCCCATCGGAGACTGTCACCGGACAGTGAGGGTCCAGAAGGACCCTTCGTCGCGCCCAGGAGGGACTAGTCCTGCCGCGTGGTCCCTCCGGGCGGTGTCAGCAGGGACACCGGGAGGTCGACCAGGCGCGAGCGCACGTACTCGCCGAGCCCCTTGGCCTGCGGGTCCGGCCGCGACGACGACGCGACCCCCTCGTCGAGCAGGCCGACCACGACGACGTTCACGGCGCGCAGGTTCGGCAGCGCGTGCAGCTGCACCGGGAGGTCCGCCGCCTCCGGCAGGAGCGCGCGGAACCGCTCGACGGTCAGCCAGGAGCGCAGCCAGGCGTGGGCCTCGTCGGTGCGGGCCCACAGGCCGACGTTGGCGTTGCCGCCCTTGTCGCCGGAGCGGGCGCCGAGGACCAGCCCGAGGGGCGCACGGACGGTGGCGACGTCCGGCAGCGGGGCGGGCGGGACAGCGGGAACGGGCTCGGGGGCCGGTCCGGACGGGGTGTGCGGCACGACCCGGACGGTCCCGTCGGGCAGCACGACCCGGTGCTCGACCACGTCCTCGGGCACCAGCGCCGGCCAGTAGACGCCGTAGTCGGTGGCGTCACCGGGCGGCGTCGTCGTGGAGAAACCGGCGTAGCCCGCGAGGGCCATCTCGATCGCCGCGGCCGAGAAGCGGCGCCCGACCTTGGCCCGGTCCGGGTCCTTCACGGTGACCTTGAGGTGCGACGTCGCCGCCTCGTTGGTGTCCGCGTCGACGACGGCGGGGCGCAGCAGGCGCACGTCCACCGACGCGAACTGCTCCTTGCCGCCGAGCAGGTCGAACAGCTGCTGCTCGGCCCAGGCCGCCTTCTGCTCGACCTCGAGGCCGGTGAGGACGAAGGTCATCGTGTTGCGGTAGCCACCGACGTGGTTGAGCGCGACCTTCAGCTGCCCCGACGGCGGCGTCCCCCGGGTGCCGGAGATCCGCACCCGGTCCGGGCCCTCCTGCACCAGCCGGCAGGTGTCGAAGTGCGCGACGACGTCCGGGTTCGCGTACGCCGGGCCCGCGATCTCGTACAGCAGCTGGGCGGTCACGGTCCCCACGCTGACGACGCCGCCGGTGTCGTCGTGCTTGGTGATGACGCTGCTGCCGTCGGCCGCGACCTCCGCGATCGGGAAGCCCGGGTAGCGCCGGTCGACGACCTCCTCGGAGAACGCGTAGTTGCCTCCCGTGGCCTGCGGCCCGCACTCGATCACGTGCCCGGCGGCGACTGCGCCGGCGAGCTCGTCGAAGGCGTCGCGCGCCCAGCCGTGCCACCACGCAGCCGGGCCGGTGACGAGCGAGGCGTCCGTGACCCGCGGCGTGACCACGATGTCGGCGCCGGCCGCGAGCGCCTCCGTGATGCCCCAGCCGCCCAGGTAGGCGTTCGCGGTCACCGGCTCGACGCCGGCCTCCCGCAGGGTCCGCCCCGTGTCGAGGTGGCGCAGGTCGTGCCCCGCGACGAGCAGCTCGGGCAGGCGCGGCTGCAGGTCGTCGCCCTCCACGTGGGCCACCTGCGGGTGCAGCCCCAGCCGCTCGGCGAGCAGCACGACCTGCTCGGCGAGGAGCGCGGGCTCCAG
>JAOPWW010000269.1 GCA_025965495.1 Frankiales bacterium | reverse complement strand
GCGGCCGCCCCGCCGTCGTCCGGGTCGGGGTCGGGGTCGAACGGCGCCCCCGGCAGCCTGCCCACCACCGGGCTGTCCGCGGGCCTGCCGGTCGCCGGGCTCGCTGCCCTGGCCGGCGGGCTGGCCGTCGTCCGCCGTCGTCGGGCCGCCGTCCGCTAGCCGCGTCCGGTCCGTCCGTCTGCTGGGATGGGGTCCCCCCAGACCCCCTCCCAGCGGACGGACGCGCATGGCCACCGGGCACACGATCGGCGTCGAGGAGGAGTTCCAGCTCGTCGACGCCACCACCCTCGGCCTGGCCGACCGGCCGGAGGTCGTCGCGGCGGCGGAGGAGCTGCTCGGCGACCGGGCCCAGGGCGAGATCAGCACCAGCCAGCTCGAGACCGGCACGGAGGTCTGCACGACGCTCGGCGAGGTCCGGGCCGAGCTGCTGCGCCTTCGGGCCGGCGCCGCGCAGGCTGCGGAGCAGCACGGAGCGCAGATCCTGGCCGCGGGGACCCACCCCACCGCCCACTGGCGCCAGCAGCGCCTGACGGCCGGCGTGCGGTACCTCGAGCTGGTCGAGCGCTGGGGCCTGCTCGCCCTGCAGCAGATGATCACCGGCTGCCACGTCCACGTCGGGGTCGACGACCCCGAGACGGCGGTGCAGCTGCTGGGCCACCTGCGGGCCGACCTGCCGGTGCTGCTCGCGCTGTCGGGCTCCTCGCCGTTCTGGGAGAGCTCCGACACGGGCTACGCCAGCTACCGAACGCTCTGGTACGCCCGCTGGCCCGTGACCGGCAGCCCGGAAGTGTTCGCCGACCGGGCGGAGTACGACGCCACCGTCGCCCAGCTGGTGGCGGCCGGGATCGTCGACGACGCGAGCCACCTGTACTGGGACGCCCGCCCGTCCACGCGCTACCCCACGGTCGAGGTCCGGGTCGCCGACACGATGCCGCTCGTCGACGACGTCGTCCTGCACGCGGGGCTCGCCCGCTCGCTGGTCCGGCGCTCGGCAGCAGCGGCCGTGCGCGGGGAGCAGGAGCCGCAGGTCCGCACCGAGGTGGTGCGGGCGGCCCGCTGGAGGGCGGCCCGGTACGGGCTTGAGGACACCCTGCTCGACCTGCGCACCGGTGAGCAGCGGCCGGCCGCCGACGTCGTGCGGTCGCTGCTCGCCGCCTCCCGGGACGACCTCGAGGACGCCGGCGAGTGGGACGAGGTGTCGGCGCTCGCCGAGCAGGCGCTGGCCCGCGGCACGAGCGCCGCGAGGCAGCGGGCGGTCCTGGAGCGGACGGGCGAGCTCGACGACGTCGTGCGGCTGCTGCTGGAGGAGACGGCCCGGGGGTAGGGCCCCGCCATGGCCTCGACCCCGCACCCCACCGACCACCCGCCCCGCGCGCTGACGGACACGACCGTCGACGTCGTCGTGCTGGGCGCCGGCCCGACCGGCGAGAACGTCGCGGACTACGCGCACCGGGGCGGCCTGTCGGTCGTGCTGGTCGAGCCCGAGCTGGTCGGCGGGGAGTGCTCCTACTGGGCCTGCATGCCGAGCAAGGCGCTGCTGCGTCCGGTGCAGGCCCTGGCGGCCGCCCGCTCCGTGGAGGGAGCCTCCCAGGCGGTGACCGGGGAGCTCGACGTCGAGGCGGTGCTGGCCCGGCGCGACAGCTTCACCAGCGGCTGGGACGACGCCGGGCAGGTCGGCTGGGTCGAGGACACCGGCATCGGGCTGGTGCGCGGGACCGGACGACTCGCCGGGGACAAGCGGGTCGAGGTGACCGGACCGGACGGCGACGCGGTGGTCCTCACGGCCCGGCACGCCGTCGTCGTGTGCGTCGGCACCGCCGCCGCACTGCCGCCGGTGGAGGGCCTCGCGGAGGCCCGGCCGTGGACCAGCCGCGACGCCACGAGCGCGAAGGAGGCGCCGGAGCGGCTCGTCGTGGTCGGGGGCGGCGTCGTCGGGTGCGAGATGGCGACGGCGTGGTCGGCGCTGGGCGCCCGCGAGGTCACCGTGCTGCAGCGCGGCGAGCGGCTGCTGCCGGGCGTCGAGCCGGAGGCGTCCGCGCGGGTGCTGCAGGCGCTGCGGGAGCGGGGGATCGAGGTGCGGCTGGGCGCGGGGCTCGAGCGGGTCGAGCGCGACGGCGACGGGTCGGTGCGGCTGACGGTCGACGGCGAGGTGCTCGAGGCCGACGAGGTCCTGGTCGCGACCGGGCGGCGCCCGCGGACCGAGGGGATCGGGCTGGCCGGGCTCGGCCTGCCCGAGGGGTACCTGGAGACCGACGACAGCCTGCGGGTGACCGGCGTCGAGGGCGGCTGGCTGTACGCGGCCGGCGACTGCACCGGCCGTGCCCTGCTCACGCACCAGGGCAAGTACCAGGCGCGGGTGTGCGGTGAGGTGATCGCGGCGCGGGCCCGCGGCGAGGTGGTCGAGCCGCAGCGGTGGAGCCGCTTCGCCGCGACCGCGGACCACGACGCCGTCCCGCAGGTGGTGTTCACCGACCCGCAGGTCGCCGCCGTCGGGCTCGACGAGCAGGCGGCGCGGGACCGGGGGCTGTCGGTGGTGACCGCCGAGCACGAGCTCGGCCAGGTCGCGGGGGCGGCGCTCGCGGCCGACGGCTACAGCGGGTGGGCCAAGCTCGTCGTCGACGCCGACCGGCGGGTCGTCGTCGGGGCGACCTTCGTCGGGCCGGACGTCGCGGAGCTGCTCCACTCGGCGACCGTCGCCGTCGTCGGACAGGTGCCGCTGGACCGGCTGTGGCACGCGGTCCCGGCCTACCCGACGGTGTCCGAGGTCTGGCTGCGCCTGCTCGACGCGCTGCCCCGCGACTAGCGGCGGAAGACCTCCGGCGGGGGCAGGGGGGCCGCGGTCGCCGTCGCGTCCGTGACCGGCTTCGACCCCGCCACGAAGGCGACAAGGTCGGCGCCGGCGACGACCCGGGCGGTCCCGGCTGCCCGCGCGGCGCGGCGGCGGAGCCCGTCCAGCGGCAGCGGGAGCGCGCTGGCGGCCAGCACGACGTTGCCGAACCGGCGTCCGCGGAGCACCCCGGGATCGGCGAGCAGGACGACGTGCGGGAACACCGTGGTCAGGGTCGCGACCTGGGCCCGGGCGAACGCGAGCGGGGGACCGTCCGCGACGTTGACGACGTAGGTGCCGCCCGGGCGCAGCACCCGCCGGACCTGCCGCACGTGCTCGAGCGTGGCGGTGTGCGGCGGCAGCGCGGCGCCGACGAAGACGTCCCCGACGACGGCGTCGCTGCTGGCCTCCTCCAGCCGCTCCAGCTCCGCGCGGGCGTCGCCGGTGCGGAGCTTGAACCCGGCCGTTCCGAACTGGGAGCGGACCAGCTCGACCAGTCCGGCGTCGGCCTCGACCACCAGCTGGCGGCTGCCGGGGCGGGTCGCCGCGACGTAGCGCGGCAGGGTGCAGGCGCCGCCGCCGAGGTGCAGCGTGTCCAGGGGGCCCTCGGGCAGCAGGTCGAGCACGTCCCCGACGAGCCGGACGTACTCGAACTCGAGGTGGGTGAGGTCGGCGGTGTCGACGTAGGACTGCGGGACGCCCTCGACGTCGAGCTCCCAGCCGCTGTCGCGGTCGGCGTCCTGCAGGAGCTCGGCGGTGCCGCGGTCGACGGGATAGCGGCCGGCGACCGGCGCGGGACGTCGGGGAGCCACGCCCCCGACCGTAGGGTCCCGGTCGTGGAGCCGCGCAGGAGGATGCCCGCCGAGCAGCGGCGCGCTGCCCTGCTCGAGGCGGCGCTGGC
>JAOPWW010000249.1 GCA_025965495.1 Frankiales bacterium | reverse complement strand
GCTGCTGCGGGGCGTGCGGCGGCCACTGCCCCTGCAGCGCGGCTAGCCGGTGCAGCGCGGGGGACAGCGCGCCGAGGACGGGCGGCAGGCCGGGCAGCAGCGCGGGCGGGTCGACGGGGGTCATCGGAGCCTCCTCGGGATGCCGGCGACGACCTGCACGACCTCGTCGCTGGCCGCCGCGAGCGCGGTCGTGGTCGTGCCGAGCAGGTCGACGAACAGGCGCCCGCCGAGGGTGGGGGCGACCAGGCCGCCGCCGACCTCGGGGGCGACCAGGACGGCCCGCCTGCTGCCCGACCAGGCCGCGAGCAGCGGCGGCAGGGCCGCGTCGAGCGCCGCGTGCGCGCCGGAGCGGTCCTCCCACGCCGCGGCGTCGTCGAGCAGGCGGGTCAGCCACAGGCCGAGGTCGTCGACGAGGACCGCGCCGGTCGCGTCGCGCAGGGCAGCCGCGACGTCGCCGGTCTCGACGGTGGTCCACGACGCCGGTCGCCGGTCGACGTGGGCCTGCACCCGGGCGCTCCACTCGGCGTCGCCGGGTCGGGCCGGCGCGGTCGCGACGTAGGTGACGGAGGGCTCGGAGGCCAGCAGCCGCTCGGCGTGCGCGCTCTTGCCGGAGCGGGCCCCGCCGAGGACCAGGACCCGGCTCGTCCCGCGCCGGGCCTCGGGGGCGTCGCCGAGCTCGACGACGTCGCCGTCGCGCCCGGCGGTCGCGCCCCAGGCCGCGAGCAGTCGGTCGAGCTCGTCGGGCGGCGGGTTGTCGTGGCCGAGGTGGACGGCGAGCACGCGGGTCCGGTCGGTGACGGCGCCGTTCGCCCGCAGGGCCGCGACCTGCTCGGGCCACGTCCGGAGGTCCAGGTGGTGCGCGCCCGACCCGGTCAGCTCCAGCAGGACCGCGTCGTACGCGCGGCCGACCGTGGCGGCGAGGGCGGCGTCGGGCAGGGCGGCGGTGTCGGTGGCGTAGAGCAGGCGGGCGCCGTCGGGACCGGTGACGTCGAACAGGACCGCGGGACCCAGCTCGGGGCGGCCGTGGGCGGCGGGCAGGACGCGGACCTCGTAGCCGGCGGCGCTCACGACGTCGCCGGGACGGACGGCGGTCGCCGTGACGGTGGGGTCGAGGCGGGGCCGGGCGGCGTCGACGACGGCGGGGGGCGCCAGCAGCTGCAGCGGGCGCGGGGTGCCGGCCGACCAGCCGCGCCAGCGCCAGGCCGCGACGTCGTGGTGGTCGGGGTGGTCGTGGCCGACCAGGACGGCCTCCACCCCGGCGAGCGAGACCCCCTGGCGGAGCGCCTGCCGGGCGACCTCCGTGCCGACGTCGAGCAGCAGCCGGTCGTCGACCAGGACGCTCGTGTGGCCGCGGACCACGCCCTGCCGGGCCGCCGCCGCGCAGGACGCGCACGAGCACCAGGGGTTCGGCCAGCCGGCGGCCGACCCCGTCCCGAGCAGGCGGAGGCGCATCGGCTTAGCCTTCCACCCTGCTCATCGACCTGGAGGAACGCATGGCCTGGACCTGGCGCTACGAGGCACCTGACGGCAGCGAGGTCGACCCCGGCGAGGCGGCCGGCGGCAGCTTCCCCAACCAGAGCGACGCCGAGAGCTGGGTCGGGGAGACCTGGCGCGACCTGCTCGAGGCCGGCGTGCACGCGGTCACGCTGTTCGAGGAGGACCGCAAGGTCTACGGGCCGATGGGGCTGAACCCCGCCTAGCTCCTCACCGCTGCGACACCGCGAACGGCGCCCGCACCACCAGCTCGACGTTGCGGCCCTCCCGCGTGCCGCGCCGGGCGTCGGGGTCGGCGTCGGCGCGGGTGTTGGGGTCGTTGGCGGACAGCTCGCGGGACAGGCCGGCCAGGGCGAGCGGGCTGCCGAGCCCGCCCGTCGTCGCTGCGGCGGTGTCGATCACCGTGCCGAACAGCGAGAGCGTGCCGTCGCGGTTGTCGACCAGCTCGACCAGTCGCGACTGCTGCGGCCAGTCGATGTGCGAGGCGCTGGTGACCTCCCAGAACCCGCCGGTGGGGCCGCGGTGCGGGGTCACGGCGTTGGTGTGCGTGTGGCCGTTGATCCACGCGACGACGTTCGGGAAGCGCAGCAGCAGGGCCAGCACCTCGTCGCCCTGCACGCGCGGCGCGGTCTCCCCGGGGCCGAGCAGGACGTTGTCCATCGTCGCGATCGTGTGGTGGCTGGCGACGAGCACCAGGCGGTCGACGACGCCGGGCTGCGCCGCCCAGCTGCCGTCTGCCGCGAGGTAGCGGCTCGAGCTGGCCTTCAGCCGGGCCTCGAGCCAGTCGCGCTGGACGACGTCGAGCGACCCGGTGTCGTTGCCCCCCGGCGTCGTCGAGTCCAGGACCAGCAGGCGGACCTGGTCGGTCAGGTCGGCCTCGTAGTAGGCGGTGTCGGTGTCGAGGTTGCGCTGCGTGAAGCCGTGCCCGTGCGGGGCTCCGGGCTTCGCCAGGTGCTCGGCGACCCACTCCTTCTTGGTGAGGAAGCGGCGGTCGGGGTCGGCGGTCACCAGCCGAGCGGGTCCGCCCAGCAGCACGCCGGGAGTCAGGCCCGGGACGTCGCTGGGGGACGGGCCCGCGCCGATGTGCTTCACCGGCCCGACGGCGTACTCGCCCAGGCTGGGCGTGCGCTGCAGGGTGCCCTGGATCGCGCCGTCGTGGTTGCCGTAGACGGAGTACCAGGGCACGCCGAGGCCGGTGCTGGTGAAGGGACGGCGGCAGGCGTCGAGCAGGCCGGGCAGGGACGGGAAGCCGTAGAGGCTCCGCAGGCGGTCGACCTCGCGGCCCGCCGGCTGGCCGTCCGGGTGCCAGTAGTGGACGTCGTAGGTCAGCAGGTCCTGGTCGCTGACGCCCTCCCAGCGGGTGCGGTCGCCGCTGTCCGGGGCGACCGTGCGGCCGCCGTCGAACAGGTCGAGGAACCAGCGGACCTCGTTGTACTGGCGGTTGTCGACGTTGTCGCCCGTGGACAGGGCGAGGTCCAGCGTCCTGCCGGTCACGGGCCCGCGGTCGTGCTGGCGGACCGCCGTCGCCATGGCGTCGACGACCTGGGTCGCGAGCATCTCGTGCGGCCGGTGCCCGCCCCGCAGGGCGCCGCCGTAGCGGGACAGGAACTCCGCCCGCGCCGGGGACTGCGCATCGACGACGTGCGTGTCCGTCAGGTGGGCGAACGCCAGCAGGGCGGTGCGCGACCGTGCCCGGTCGGCCGACGGTGTCGCGAGGTCGGTCCGCAGGACGTGCGGCTCGCCCGGGCCGGTGCTGATGCCCACGTAGCCGGCGCGGCCGGGCCGGCCCCGCAGCAGGGTGCTGTCGAGGGTCGTGCCCTCGGGGGCACGGAGCGGCGGGGTCGCCCGGCCCGTGAGCACAGGGGTGCCCGCCAACGACGGCGCTGCCCGGCAGACCGTGAGGCCGGCGGCGCCGGCGAGGGCGCCGCGGAGCAGGGACCGGCGGGAGACGTCCATGCAGGAGCAGTTCGACGCCGGGCGTCCGGCTCCTGCCGCCCCGTGTGGAGCAGGTCACAGCGGCGACCGTCGGGCTGGTGTCCCTCGTCGCGCTGGAGCGGGGGAGGTCGAACTCCGCTCCGGCTACCGGCTGCGACGTCCGCGGCGCAGGGCGACCGCCGTGGCCAGGAGCGCGAGGGCGACCAGCACCACCCACCAGGGAAGCAGGGCCGCGTGCTGGACCTCGACGATCTCGACCTGCTCCACAGGCCGACTGTGGCGCCCCACGAGCGCCGGTACCAGGGCGGCGACTGGCTCCAGCGCTCTCAGCTCGCCGGCCGCGTCGGACCAGCGGTGCTCCTGCCTGCCGCCAGCCCCGCCGTGTAGGGCAGGAGCCGGAGGAGGACCGCGGGGAGGGGTGGCTCGGGCAGAGGACGACCTCGTCAAGGGTCGTCTCGGAGCGGGCCGCCTCGCTCACTCGGCCGTGCTCAGACGGCTGTGCTCAGTGCACCGTGCTCAGTCCGCTGTGGTCAGTTCTCATTCGGCAGGGGTGGGAGCGCGGTGTCGGGTGGGACCGGTGGGGGCGGTGTCCGGTGGGGCCGGCGGTCGTAGCTGGTGCCGCCGGGGCTGGTCCAGCGCAGCGTGCCGTCGGGGAGGGCGCGGGTGGTCCATCCGCTGTGCTTGGCGCGGTGCCAGCGGCGGGCGGCGAGCTGGAGGTTGTCCTGGTCGGTCTGTCCGAGGGGCCAGGGCAGCCGGTGGTCCCGGTCGCACCGGCGGGCGGGTGTGAGGTCACCGGGGAACACGCTGGTGACGTCCCGCAGGTCGACCAGCCGTCCGAGGGCAGCGGACGGGACGTAGCCGTCGGTCCTCAGGTCGGGCAGCGTGCCGCCGCTGGTCGCCATGGTGATCAGCTTCGCCCTCAGGGCGGCCGCCTGGTCGGAGCCGTCCCGCCCCGGTCCTGCAGTCCGGCTCTGCTCCCTGAAGGGCTCCCTGCAGGCTCCCGTGCGGGTGCGGACGGGGCGGTCGGCGGTGAGGACTTCTCCGGTGGTGCTGTTCACGCACGCCCGGACCAGGTCGGCGGCGGGGAGCAGCGCGCGGGCCTGGTCGGCGTCGATCGGGCCGTAGCCGCGCAGCACGGCCGGGTGGTCGGACAGGCCCAGGGCGACCGCGACGGGGACCCGGACGTCGACGGTCCAGACCGGCGCGCCGGCCAGCGCGGCGAGGTCGGCGGCACGCTCGACCGGGCACTCGATGACGGCCTGGACCCGGACCCGGTCGCAGCCCAGAGCGTGCAGGAAGGCCGCGACCTCCTTCTGGCCCTGCGTGAGGTCCTGGTCGCTATAGGTCATCGCGGCCGCACGCCCCTTGATCGCCGCCAGCGCGGTGGCCATCTCGGTAGCGGTGCAGTCGATGACGACCTGGCCCATCCCGTCCACACCCGGCCTGCCCCTGACGCCTGCCTGCTTCTTCGCGGCCTGGTGGCGACGGCGGGCGAGCTCCGGGTCGAGCCGGATCGCGGCGCGCTTGGCCACCGCACGCAGCTCGCCGGGGGTCCGGTCCAGCAGCCCGTGCTCGTCGACAGGCGCGTCCTCACCGAGGGCGTGGGCCAGGACGGCGGCGGCGTGCGGAGCGGTGAGGTGCTCGACCTCGCTGAGCAGCGCCAGGGCGTGCGGTACCCCGATGCGGCCGAGGTCGAGGCTGCTGAGCAGCCGAGGCTGGGCGTGCAGCGCCAACGTGGTCGCGAGGTGCTCCGCGCCGGTGCGGGGACTGACGTGCATCAGGCAGGCGACCTCGCCGGCGACGAACTCCCGCTGCTCTGGCGTCGCGGCGCAGAACAGCGCGTACACCTGGCGGACCCGAGCGGCGAACGCCTGCGCCTCTGCCCGCACAGCCGCCCGCACCGCCGCGGCCTGCGGCCGCGTCGAACCGAACAGCAGATCGCCCATGCCTCCGAACCTAGAGGCGACCACCGACAGTTTCCGACGCCGACGCCGACGCCCGACGCCCGACGCCGTGGCCGTCCTCGGGGACAAGGGCCGACCACGTCTCCGCCCTGGTCACGCCG
>JAOPWW010000214.1 GCA_025965495.1 Frankiales bacterium | reverse complement strand
GCCGTCGCCCGGCTCGCGGCGGACGCGCGCGCCGAGGCCCGGTCCGCCGCGGAGCAGCGGGCCCGCCGGGCGGGTGTCTTGGCGGTCGCGCCGCTCGGGCTGTGCTTCCTGCCCGCGTTCGTCCTGCTCGGTGTCGTTCCCGTCGTCGTGGGCCTGGCCGGACCGCTGCTGGCGTCCCTGTAGCCAGGAGGCTGACGGAGGCACCGCGTCCGTGCCCGGTGCTGCGGGCCGCTCCCGTGCTGCTGTTCGCGGGGGTCGGTGGCTGTGACGGACCGCTGCGTGCTGCTCAGGGCGAGGGGGCGGCCGCCAGACGCGGGGTAGCTCCGGGGCCTGTGCCAGGCACGTCTCCATCCGCTCAGGCAGGTCCACATCCTGGCCCCTCGGAGTGCCTCCTGTCGGTCGGCCTGCCGGCCTGCTTGGCCGCTGCGCCGACCAGTCCTCTGCCGAACCGGGCTGCACCTCGGGGTCCAGGTCCCCGCTCGCCGCGCTCGCCGTTCCGGCGCCCCGGACGCGACCTGGCTGCCCTCTAGCGGCCCGCTCCGTCCCCTCAGAAAGACACCCGGACTCCAGGCCCGCACAGCAGCCCTCTACGCCCTCGACGGGCCGCCCCGTCCCTACCTCCTGCGGCCTAGCCCGCCCGAGCGTCCCCGTGTCAAGCGCCTCCTCGGTCGTCCACAGACCGGCTCGAACCTCTGTCCGCCGAAGCGCCGGGCGACGAGCGTCGTCCCTGCCGGCCAACGGGTCGGCGCCACGACCGGCAGCCCCGGTCTGTCCAGGAGGTCCTCGTCATGCGCGCACTGCAGATCGTCCGCACCGCCCCCGTCCGCCTCGCCACGCGGGTCCAGGACGCCCAGTCGTCCGGCGACGCCGGGATGACCACCGCCGAGTACGCCGTCGGCACCGTCGGGGCGTGCGGCTTCGGCGGCCTGCTCATCGAGCTGCTCAAGAGCGAGGCGGTGCAGAAGACCCTGCGCGACATCGTCATGGGCGCGCTCCACCTGAGCGGGATCGGCTGAGCCCTCCCCGACCGCCCCAGGACGCGCCGCGGTGCGTCCTGGGGCCCTGCCCCCGTCTGTTCTCGAGGAGGTCCCGTGCGCACGCACCACCGCGACGACGGCATGGTCACGGCCGAGGCCGCGGTCGTGCTCCCCGTCCTGGTCCTCGTCCTGGCCGTCGCCGTCTGGGTGCTCGCCTGCGTGACGGCCCAGCTCCGCTGCGTGGACGCTGCCCGGGAGGGAGCCCGTCGCGCCGCACGCGGCGACCTGTCCTCCGAGGTCCAGGCCGCAGCCCGCACGGCCGCTCCCCGCGGGGCGGGTGTGACGGTGCAGGAGCGCGGCGACGAGGTCGTCGTCGTCGTGTCGGCGCAGGTCGCGCCGTTCGGCGGCGCGCTCCGACGGCTGGGAGCGGTCGACGTCGAGGGCCGCGCCACCGCGCTGCGGGAGTCGACCGTGGAGGGGCTGACCCCGTGAGGGCCGACGCCTCGAGGGAGGACGGCGGGTACGCGACCGTGCTCGTCCTGTCCCTGGTCGCGGTCCTGCTCGCGGTCGCCGGCGTGCTCGTGAGCCTCGGGCTGGTCGTCACGACCCGGCACCGTGCCGGGGCCGCGGCTGACCTGGCTGCGCTCGCCGCGGCTGAGCGGGCGCTGGAGGGAGCGGGTGCCGCCTGTGCGGCCGCCGACCGGGTGGTGCTGGCCGCCGGGGGCCGCCTCGTCACGTGCCGGCTGGACGGCAGCGACGCCTCCGTCGGGGTCGAGCTGCTCCCGCCCGGCCGGCTGGCGGTTCTCGGGCCGGCGCGGGCGACGGCCCGGGCGGGCAGCGGGAACGCCCCGGGGCTCTCGCGCGTAGGACCCCCGGGCCTGCGGGCCCCGCCGTAACCTGGGGAGGCGGAGCGTCGTTGTCCCTCCGGGTGCCACCCGCCACCACCCCGCAGGGGCCTGTCGCATGCAGTCGTCGTACGTCGTCCCGCCGGTCCCGGACCGGGCGCGCCCCGTGGGGGCCCTGGTCGGCGACGCCCTGCGGCGCCCCGGCGGGCGTCGCGCGCTGTCGGTCCTGTCGCTCGTCCTCGCGCTCGCCGGCCTCGGGATCTTCGCCTACCCGCTCGGCACCGACCTCTACGGCCGCTACCAGCAGGGGCACCTGAGCGACACTTTCGCGGCGCCCGAGGTCGTGAAGGCCTACACCGAGCGGCGCGTGAAGATCGGCGAGGGCCTGACCCGGCTCAAGATCCGCAAGATCGGCGTCGACGTCCTGGTCGTGCAGGGGACGACGCCGGCGGCGCTGCGGGCCGGAGCGGGTCACTACCCCGCGACGCCCCTGCCCGGGGAGGTCGGCAACGTCGGCATCGCCGGGCACCGGACCACCTACGGCCGGCCGTTCAACCGCCTGGCGGAGCTCGCGCCCGGTGACGAGCTCCAGCTCGAGACGCCGCTGGCTGTCTACACCTACAAGGCCGTGCCGGACTTCGCCGGTCACGGCAACCCCTGGGTGGTGTCCCCGCGCGACGTCAGCGTCGTCGCGCCGATCGCCGGCAAGCGGATGCTGACGCTCACGACCTGCCACCCGAAGGGCAGCGCCAAGCAGCGGCTCGTCATGCGCTTCGAACTGGTCTCGCAGCGGACCGTCACGCGCACGGCGTCGGGCTGATGGCCAGCACCCGGCTGCCGGCCCTGCTCGTCGGGACCGGCCTCGTCCTCGGCTCGGGGGTCGCGCTGGCGCCCGGTGCCTGGGCTGCAGGCAGCGTGACCGCTCCGGGAACCGGCACGGTCTACGCCTCGGACCAGCGCGTGGGCCTGAGCGCGCGCGTCGACGCGCGCAGCGGGGCGACGCAGCTCCACCTCGTCGAGCCGGGCGGTGCGGACCACACGGTGGACTCGGCCGGGGCCAGCCTCGTGGCGCAGACGCTGACGTTCGCCTTCGACACCGACTGCCCGGCCTACCCCGGCACGAGCTGTGCCGGTCGCCGGCCCGCCCGCAACGGCACCTGGACGGTCCGGCTCACCGGCGGGGCGACCGCCACGAGCACCTTCTCGCTGCGCGTCCCGCCCGCCGCCCCGCAGGGCGTGCAGGCCCGGGCGACCAGCCCGCGCCAGGTCGTCGTCACGTGGGACCGGGGCACCGAGCCCGACCTGACCGGCTACAGCCTGACGACCGCTGACGGGCGCCGCCTCGCGGACGGCGACAGCAGCTGCTCCGACGGCACGTGCCGCACCGTCCTCACCTACGACACCGACGGCCCGAGCACGGACAGCGTCGTGGTGCGGGCCGAGCGCGCCTGCCCCGACTGCGACGCCGACCTCACGGCGTCGTCCGCGCCGGTGAGCGTCGACCGTCCCGCCCCGCCTGCACCGGCCGCCACCCCGGACAGCCAGCCCAGCGACGGAGCCGCGCCCGCGACGAGCGGGGGCGCCACCAGTGGCAGCGGCACGCCCTCAGGCGCGGCCAGTGGCGGTCCCTCGGCGCCCAGCGGTGGGACGGGGTCCGGTGGCGGATCGAGCCCGGCGAGCCCCGGGAGCGGCGGCGCCGGGCCCGGTCCGAGCAGCAGCCCCGGCACCACGACGGGCGCCGCGGGGACCGGCCCCTCGGCCGGCGCTGCTCCGGCCGGCACCACCC
>JAOPWW010000502.1 GCA_025965495.1 Frankiales bacterium | reverse complement strand
CCGGCCGACCTCGGGCGCGAGGACGAGTGCGTCCGCCTCGCCGCCGCCGTCGAGGGGCCGGTCCACGTGCTGGTCAACAACGCCGGGGCGACCTGGGGCGAGCCGCTCGAGACCTATCCCGAGAGCGCCTGGGACAAGCTGGTCGACCTCAACCTCAAGAGCCCGTTCTTCCTCACCCGGGCCTTCCTGCCGGCCCTGAAGGCGGCCGCCTCGCTGGACGACCCCGCCCGGGTCATCAACGTCGGCTCGATCGACGGCATCCACGTGCCGGTCCTGCCGACGTACGCCTACTCCTCGACCAAGGCCGCGGTCCACCAGCTGACCCGCCACCTCGCCAAGGAGCTCTCGCCGCAGGGCATCACGGTCAACGCGATCGCCCCCGGGCCGTTCGAGTCCAAGATGATGGCCGCCACCCTCGACGCCTTCGGGGACGAGATCGCGGCCGCCGCCCCGCTGCGCCGGATCGGTCGGCCCGACGACATGGCCGGGACCGCCGTCTTCCTGGCCAGCCGCGCCGGCAGCTACGTGACGGGCGCGATCATCCCGGTCGACGGCGGCATCGCCACGACGAAGTAGCCGCGCCCCGCCTGCAGCACCTACAGGGGAGCGGGCGCGCCCAGCTCCTGCAGGCGCCGGTAGTGGGCCCGCACGGCGGAGGCGAGCGTCGGGTACTCCGACAGCGGGACACCGCTGTCGGCGACGACCTGCTGGACCACGGTGTCGTGCAGCACGGGCAGCTGCGAGCGCAGGGCCGCGGGCCGCAGGTGGTGCGCGAGGTGGTGGGTCATCCCGCCGGTCCCCCAGCGGGCCAGCCGGCCGCGCGTGCTGAACGAGGCGGTGGTCCGGACCAGGTGCGCCGCCCACTCGCGCCCGGGCGGGCCGGGCTCGGCGACCAGCCCGAGGTTGATGTGGCCGACCGTCAGCACGACGGCCGCGATCAGGCTGCCCACCGTCATCGCCACGACGAGCATGACGACGACGTGGCCGACGCCGGCGCGGGCGGCGTAGGGGGCGAGCACGAGGACCCACAGCGCCTTCTCGACGAGGAACGAGCCGGTGCGGCGCGCCGCGGACGGCGTCGTCGTCCCGGTGACCACGCCGGTGACGAGGTAGGTCAGCTGGCTCTTGATCTCCCCGACCCAGGCCAGGCCGTAGAGGAACCAGGCGTAGACGTGCTGGTGGCGGTGCACCGGCAGCAGCGGCGCCTCGCGGTGCAGCCGCAGGAAGCGCGAGGACCGGGTGGACTCGTCGACCGGGTACACCTGCGAGAGCTTGTGGTGGACCCGGTGCTTGAGCGTCCACTGGCCGACCCAGAGCCCGGCCGGGACCGTCGTCTGGACCGCCAGGACGTTGGGCCAGGCGGACCGGGCGAACATGCGGTGCCCGGCGTCGTGCAGCACCGTCAGCGTGCCGGTCGCCAGGCCGACGCCGAGGACGACGCCGAGCAGCACCGTCAGCGGGTAACCCGGCTGCAGCACGGCGGCGACCAGCAGGACGGCGTGGTTGGCCACCCCGATCAGGACGGCGTCGCGCCACGGCTCGAGGCGGGTCCCGCTGACGCGCAGGACCGGCGCGGGGCGTCGCGGCGCCGCGGGCGCGGGAGGCAGCGGGCTGGTGGTCGCGCTCGGAGGGCGCGGGTCGATCGCGGTCATGGGAGCACCGTGCCACGCCCCGGGCCGTTCTGGCCCCGCGTGGACGCACGACCTGCCGGGAGGGCGTCAGGCCAGGCGCGCCCGGCAGCGCTCGACGAGCAGGGTGCAGGCGCCCCCGAAGTGCTGGAACGCGGGGTTGGTGGTCTGGCCGGCCCGGTAGCGGTACCAGATCTGCTGGACGATCACCGCCAGCCGGAACAGGCCGTAGACCTCGTAGAACGTCCAGTCCCCCACCTCGCGGCCGGACCGGGCGGCGTAGTCGGCGACGACCTCCTCGCGGGTCGGCATCCCGGGCACGTCGCTCGGCTGCCGGCGCATGAGCCGGAACAGGTCGTCGTCGTCGGCCTGCACCCAGTAGGCGAGCGCGGCGCCCAGGTCCATGAGCGGGTCGCCGACCGTCGCCATCTCCCAGTCCAGGACCGCCCGCACCCGCGACAGGTCGTCCGGGTCGAGCACCAGGTTGTCGAAGCGCCAGTCGCCGTGGACCAGCACCTGCCCGACGTCGGACGGCTGGTGCGCGTCGAGCCACGCCATGACGTCCTCGGCGTCCGGGACGTCGTCGGTCAGGGCGGCCCGGTAGCGGCGCGACCACCCCTCGACCTGGCGCCGCACGTACCCGTCGCCCTTGCCGAGGTCGCGCAGCCCGGCGGCGTCGAGGTCGACGGCGTGCAGGTCCGCGAGCGCCCGGAACATCCCGAGGCCGAGCTCCCGGGCCCGCTCCGGCGCCAGCTCGGTCCCGCGCGGGAGGTCGGCGCGCAGGATGAGCCCCGGCACGTGCTCCATGGCGTAGCGGTCCTGCACCGGGTCGTGCACCAGCACGGTCGGCACGGCCGGGAACAGGGGGCGCAGGCGGCGCTGGACGTCGAACTCGCGGGCCATGTCGTGGGCGCCGGCCGCCTTGTGCCCGGCCGGGGGGCGGCGCAGCACGAGGTCACGGTCGGGGTAGCGCAGCAGGTAGGTGAGGTTGCTCGCCCCGCCGGCGAACTGCAGGACCTCCGGGACGCCCGTCAACCCCGGCACCTCGCGCGCGAGCCAGGCCGCGACCTCCTCGGCGTCGACGGCGTCCTCGTCGCGGACGGGCCTTGCTCCGGGCACGGGCGGTCGCTCTGCAGTCACCGCGGCAGGTTAGAGGGCCGGGGGCGGGCGGGCGCCGAGCGGCCCGCGTGGCAGGCTCGCGGCGTGGACACCGGGCTGGCAGCGGCGTACGGCGAGGCGCTCGACGTCCTGCTGCGGCGGGCCCACCTCATGGCTCCGGACCAGCTCGGGGAGCTGGCCCTCGAGGGCGCGCGCGTCCTCGGCGCCGCGGACGCCCGGCTCTGGCTGATCGACTACGAGCAGACCGCCCTGGTCGCGCTGCTGCCGCCACACGTCCCCGCCCCCGACCCCCTGGGCGTCGACGGGAGCGTCGGCGGCCGCGCCTTCCGCGGGCCCGAGCTCCTCGACGTCGACGCCGGGGACGGCGCGCGCCGGGTCTGGGTGCCCCTGCTCGACGGCGTGGAGCGGCTCGGCGTGGTCGAGCTCGTCGTGCCGTCCGAGGGGCCGCTGCCCGACCAGCTGCGCGCGGCGTACGAGCAGCTGGTGCACCTGCTGGCCGAGCTGCTGGTGTCCAACGGCAGCTACACCGACCACTACGAGTGGGTCCGGCGGCGCCAGCCGATGTCGCTCGCGGCCGAGATGCAGTACGGCCTGCTGCCGCCGCTGACGTTCGGCACCGAGCGCGTCGTGGTCAGCGGTCTGCTCGCGCCGGCCTACGAGGTCGGTGGCGACGCCTACGACTACGCGCTCAACGGCGACGTCCTGCACGTCGCCGTCTTCGACGCCGTCGGCCACGGCCTGCAGGCCAGCCTGCTCGCGACCCTCGCCGTCACCGCCTACCGCAACAGCCGCAGGGCCGGCCTGGACCTCGCGCACACCGCCGCCGAGGTCGACGCGGCCCTGGACGCGATGTTCGGCGGGGAGCGCTTCGTCACGGCGCTGCTGGGCCAGCTCGACACGGGCACGGGCCTGTTCCGCTGGATCAACGCCGGTCACCCCGCCGGGATGCTGCTCCGCGGCGGGCAGGTCGTGAAGGAGCTCGCCGGCGTGCCGGGGCTGCCGCTGGGGCTCAACAGCCTCACCGCCTCCGGGCCGGAGGCCTTCGCCGTCTCGACGGAGTCCCTGCAGCCCGGCGACCGCCTGCTGCTGCTCACCGACGGCGTCGACGAGGCCCGGACCGAGGACGGCTCGTTCTTCGGCCGCACGCGGCTGGCGGAGTTCGCGGCCCGCGAGGCCGCGTCCGGCCTGGCCACCCCCGAGGTGATGCGGCGGCTCCAGCAGGCGATCCTGCGCCACCAGACCGGCAAGCTGCAGGACGACGCCACGACCCTGTTCGTCGAGTGGATGACCCGCGACACCGACCAGCTGACCCCCTAGCGCCCACTCCCTCGAGCACTCCGGTCACCCCCGCCGCGCCAGCTCCTGCTCGACGGCGGCCAGCTCGTCGCGCAGCCGGGCCGCCGCCTCGAAGTCCAGGGCCTCGGCCGCCTCCGCCATCGCCCGGGCGGTCGCCTCGCGCTGCGCGGCGAGCTGCAGGGGCGTGCGGTCGGCGAGCTGCCAGGACGTCGCCCGCGCCACGGCGACGCCGTCGTCGGTGTGGACGGGGACGGCGTCGGGCGCCGCGCCGATGTGGTGACGGCGGCCGGTGTCGGGGGCGCGGTAGGTCCCGGCCCGCCTCCGCACGAGGTCGCGGGCGCTCGGGCGCGGCTGCTCGGCGTCGTCCACGTCACACAGGTTCCCCGGCCCGCGGCGCGGAAGCCGCCGTCACGGCCGCGACCCGCCGCTTAGGGTCGCCGCCATGAAGAAGCCCGTCGTCGCCCTCGTCGCCGTCGTCGCCGTCGCTGCCGTCGGAGGTCTCGGCGCCGCGCTGTTCGTGCGGCACGAGCACGCCGGGCTGGTGACGCAGTCCCAGCGCCCCTGCGACGGCCGCGAGGTCCCCGCGAGCGGCGTCCCGGCGTCGCTCCCGCTCGGCCTGCCGGCGTCCTCCGGCGCGACCCTGCTGAGCGTGTCCACGCAGGGCTCGACGACGGTGGCGTTCGCCAAGGTCGACGGCGGCCGCAAGGACATCGTGGCGGTCCGCGACCGGGTGCTGGGCGACCTGAAGGGCGCGGGCTACGCCACCGTCGGCACGGACCAGGAGCCCGGCTACGAGGCGGAGGCGGAGATCAAGGGCCGGTACGAGGGCACGCTCAAGGTCTCGCCGCTGTGCGAGGGGCTGCTCGAGGTGCGGTACAAGATCGAGCAGTAGCCGCTGTGCTGTGCCTCACGGTCACCAACAGGTGACCGTGGGTAGTGAGAGTCGTTGAGCCCTGCAGACCCTGCCCCGTCTGCCGGAGACCCCGGCCCTCCCGCTAGGTGCCACCGTGCCGTCTCCTGCCGTGCTGTCCCTCACTGCTGCCCTCGTGCTGGCACCCCTGCCGCTGGGCCTGCTCGCCGCCTCCGGCCCAGCAGGGCCGACTGCTCCTCTCGCCGCCGTCGGGGTGGCGGCCGTCGCTCCCGCCCCAGCGGCGTCGCCTGCCGCCCCCGGGTCGGCCTCCCCGTCACCCGCTCCGGCCCCGCCGACCTCGGGTCCCACGTCGCTGGCGCGCACTGACGCCGGGTCGTCGTCGTCGTCGGGCAGCGCCGCGCAGCGCACCGCCGACGACCGCGGCTCAGCGGCCCTGTCCCGGCTGCACTACCCCTGGCGCGACCTCGGCTACAGCGTCGCGTTCCGCCCGTACAGCGGCGGCACGCTCGGAACGACGAACAGCCGGGACCACACCGTCGTCGTCTTCGTGAAGGACGGCCAGAGCGAGCAGTCGCTGCGGGCGACGATCGCCCACGAGCTCGGCCACGCCCTCGACTTCGGTCACGGGTCGGCGCAGCGGCACGCCGAGTACCGCCGGGTCCGCGGGCTGGCGCAGTCCGGTGACTGGTACCCGCGCAGCGGCACGAGCGACTACGCCTCGGACGCCGGCGACTGGGCAGAGGTGTTCGCCGTCTCGCTCGCGGGCGACGGCGACTACCGCAGCACCCGCGCGCCCGCCCCGACCCCGGAGCAGCTGCGCCGGCTCGCCCCCCTGTTCGAGGTCCCGGCACAGCCGTCCGCCTCCCCGACGCCGACCGCCTCGGCGTCGCCCAGCCCGTCGGCGCGCCCCGCGGAGCGAGGCCGACTGCTGCCGTTGTGAGAGCCGGGCCCGTCGCGGCCGACGCAGGCGTCAGGCCCGCCAGACCTCGGGCCCGGTGGCGGTGTCGCCCTGGACCGGTCGCGAGGCCTCCCAGGTCCGGCGCCAGGAGGAGGCGGGCGGTCCCTTCAGCGCGGGCCGGTCCCCCTCGGCGGCGCGGCGCAGGGAGGACCACCAGTCGGTGGTGTCCTCGTCGAGGAGCCGGGCGACCTCGGCCTGCACCCGGGCGGTCAGCGCGAGGGCGTCCTCGCCGTCCCGGGCGCGGAGCGGGTCGCCGACCAGCAGCCGGACCC
>JAOPWW010000185.1 GCA_025965495.1 Frankiales bacterium | reverse complement strand
GGCCACGCACCGGAGCTGGTCCACCTCCAGGGGGCGTTCTAGTGGCGCTCGCCCGCGCCTGGTCGGTCGCCCTGGTCGGTCTCGAGGGCGCGCTCGTCGAGGTCGAGGCCGACCTCGCCCAGGGCCTGCCGGGCCTGACCGTCACCGGGCTGCCCGACGCCGCCCTGTCGGAGGCCCGCGACCGGGTCCGGGCCGCGGTCGTGAACTCGGGGGAGGACTGGCCCTCCAAGCGCATCACCCTCGGGCTGTCGCCGGCGTCGCTGCCGAAGCGGGGTTCGGGCTTCGACCTCGCGCTCGCCGCTGCGGTGCTGGCCGCCGCAGGTGTGGTGCCGGCCGCGGCGCTGCACGACCGGGTGCTCCTCGGCGAGCTCGGGCTCGACGGGCAGGTGCGGGCGGTCCGGGGCGTGCTCCCTGCTGTGCTCACCGCGCGCAGCGCCGGGATCACGCGGGTCGTCGTGCCTCGGGCGAACCTGGCCGAGGCGCGGCTGCTGCCCGAGGTGGAGGCCGTCGGCGTCGCCACCCTGCGGGAGCTGCTGGCCCTGCTGCGCGGCGAGGCCGTGCCCGACCACCCCGTCCCCGAGCCCGTGGAGGAGGACGACCCGACGCCGAAGGACCTGGTCGACGTCGCGGGACAGCCGGGCGGGCGCACGGCGGTCGAGGTGTCGGCCGCAGGCGGCCACCACCTGTTCCTGCTCGGGCCGCCCGGAGCCGGCAAGACGATGCTCGCCGAGCGGCTGCCGGGGCTCCTGCCGCCGCTGACCCTCGAGCAGGCCCTCGAGGTGACCGCCGTGCACTCGGTCGCAGGCCTGCTCCCGCCGGGACACCCGCTCGTGCGCCGGGCGCCGTTCCAGGACCCCCACCACAGCTCGACGACGGCGGCCGTCCTGGGCGGCGGCAGCGGGATCGCCCGGCCCGGAGCGGCCTCGCTCGCCACCCAGGGGGTGCTGTTCCTCGACGAGGCCCCCGAGTTCGGGCACGGCGTCCTCGACGCGCTCCGCCAACCGCTCGAGAGCGGGCGCATCAGCATCCGCCGCGCCGCCGGGACCGCGACCTACCCGGTCCGCTTCACCCTCGTCCTGGCCGCGAACCCCTGCCCCTGCGCGCAGCCCAGCGACGAGTGCACGTGCCGACCCGAGTCGCGCCGGCGCTACCTCACCCGGCTGTCCGGGCCCCTGCTGGACCGGGTCGACATGCACGTGCAGGTCGACCGCGTGAGCAAGGCCGAGGTCTTCGCCGAGGAGGGCAGCGTCGAGCCGACCTCGGTGGTCGCGGCGCGGGTGGCGCGGGCGCGGGCCACGGCTGCGGCCCGCTACGCCGGGACGCCCTGGACCTGCAACGGCGAGGTGCCGCCCGTCGAGCTGCGGCGGCGCTGGCCCGTCCCGAGGCCAGCGACCCGCTCGGCGGAGGCTGCCCTGGACAGCGGGCGGCTGACGGCCCGCGGCTTCGGCCGGGTCCTGCGGCTGGCCTGGACGCTGGCCGACCTGGCCGGCAGCGCGGTGCCCGAGCAGTGCCACGTCGACCACGCCCTCGGGTTCCGCCTCGGGACCCGCGGACTGCCGGTGGCGGCGTGAACCCCGAGCGCAGAGCCAGGGTCGCCCTGTCGCGGCTCGTGGAGCCCGGGACCGCGTCCGTCCTCGCCGCGGTGCAGGAGTCAGGTGCGGTCGCGACCTGGGCGCGGCTGCGGGAGGGACGGCGCCTGCCCGGGATGTCGGCCGCGCTGGCGGAGGGCGCGGCCCACCGCGCGGGCAGCTGCGACCCCGACGCCGACCTCCGTGCGCTCGAGCGGTGCGGTGGTCGAGTCGTGTGCCCGGGTGACGACGAGTGGCCGACCGACCGGCTCATCTGGCCGGGGGACGCCGTCCGCTCGGCGCCACCGGTCGTCCTCTACGCCCGCGGCCCCCTCGGGCTCGCCGACGCCACGGCCCGCTCGGTCGCCGTCGTCGGCGCGCGGGCGGCGACGGCCTACGGCAGCCACGTCGCGACCGAGCTGGGGATGGGCCTGGCGGAGGCCGGCACCACCGTCGTGAGCGGCGGGGCGTACGGCATCGACGGTGCCGCGCACGTGGGTGCCCTGCGGGCCGAGGGCGCCCCCACCGTGGCTGTGCTGGCCTGCGGCGTCGACGTCGCGTACCCGCGCGGCCACGACCGGCTGCTGGCCAGGATCGCAGCGACGGGGCTGGTGCTGTCGGAGGTACCGCCCGGGTGCGCACCGATGCGCTCGAGGTTCCTCGTCCGCAACCGCCTCATCGCTGCCCTGTCCCAGGGGACCGTGGTCGTCGAGGCCGCGCTGCGCAGCGGGTCGCTGTCCACAGCGGCCCGGGCAGAGGAGCTGTCCCGACCGGTGATGGCAGTGCCGGGACCGGTCACCTCGGCGGCGTCCGCCGGGTGCCACGAGCTGCTCCGCGCCGGGGCGCTCTGCGTGACGGGTGCCCGGCAGGTGCTCGAGCACGTCGGCAGCAGCGGCGAGGACCTGTGCGAGACACCCCGTGGCCGGGCCGACCCGCGCGACCACCTGTCGGCGGTCGTGCGGCAGGTCCTGGAGGCGGTCCCCGTCCGCCGCGGTGCGGGGGAGGCGAGCATCGCGCGGACGGCAGGCGTCGCCACCCTGGTGGTGCAGCAGGTGCTCCCGCCGCTCGTCGTCGCGGGTCTGGTCGAACGCACCGACGGCGGCTACCGCCTGACCGCCCTCGGCATGGCACGCCCGGCCGCGGCGGGCTGACCCGGCTCCTGACACCCGGCCCGCTTCCGACGCCGTTCCGGAGTGGGTGGCTCGCCCCGGTCCGTCCCGTGGCGCGCGCAGCTCGCTTGACCCGAGGCGCCGGCGCGACGCAGCCTGCCGTGGTGCCGGTCCCGCAGCCCGTCGACGAGCCGCCGCTCCCGGCTGCCCTCGACCGGGCGCTGGAGCAGTTCCTGGACCACCTGCGCTTCGAGCGGGACCGCTCCCCGCACACGGTGCGGGCCTACGAGGGCGACCTCCGGTCGCTGCTGCGCCACGCCGCCCGGCTGGGCGTCACCGAGCCGTCCGGGCTCGACCTCGCCGTCCTGCGCAGCTGGCTCGCCCGGCTCCGCACCGGGGGAGCGGCCCGCACCTCGCTGGCCCGTCGCGGATCGACCGCCCGCGTCTTCACGGCCTGGACGGCTCGCACCGGCCTCGCCCCGGTCGACGCGGGACTGGCCCTGGCGAGCCCGAAGGGACACCGGCCGCTGCCCGACGTGCTCCGGCCGGACGAGGCGGTGCGCCTGGTCGAGCAGACCGACGGGGAGGACCCGGCCGAGCTGCGGGACCGGGCCGTGCTGGAGCTGCTGTACGCGACCGGCGTGCGGGTCGGCGAGCTGTGCGGGCTCGACCTCGACGACGTCGACACCGCCCGGGGCGTCCTGCGGGTGCTCGGCAAGGGCCGCCGCGAGCGGACCGTCCCCTACGGGCGCCCGGCGCAGCAGGCCCTCGAGCGCTGGCTCACGACCGGCCGACCGGCCTGGGCGACCTGCCGGAGCGGAGCGGCGCTGCTGCTCGGGGTGCGGGGCGGCCGCATCGACCCGCGGACCGTCCGGACCGTGGTGCACGTGCGGCTGCGGGCGGTGCCCGGTGCCCCTGACCTGGGACCTCACGGCCTGCGCCACAGCGCTGCCACGCACCTGCTGGAGGGAGGAGCTGACCTGCGCAGCGTCCAGGAGCTGCTCGGTCACGCTACGCTCGCGACGACCCAGATCTACACGCATGTGAGTGTCGAGCGGCTGAGGACGAGCTATGAGCGTGCGCACCCCCGAGCCTGAGCGCTCGGCGTCCAGCGCGACCGCTCCTGTCCTGGCAGCGGTGCCGGACAAGCCGTCCGCCAAGGAGCTCGCGGACGCGGCCGACGCCTTCCTGGCCGCCGCCGACGGGTCGTCGTCGGGTGCCGACACCGGTGCGGTCGCCGCCGCGCCCGCTCCTGCCGCACCGGCGGAGCCGCCGGCCAAGCCGCGGCGCGGTCGCTACGCGAACGTCAGCGACGAGGAGCGCGAGGAGATCGAGCAGGCGATCGCCGAGCTCTGGAAGGAGTACAAGAGCACCGGCGAGGAGCGGCTGCGCGAGCGGCTGATCCTGCACTACTCGCCG
>JAOPWW010000180.1 GCA_025965495.1 Frankiales bacterium | reverse complement strand
CGCGGGCAGCACCGTGAGGCCGCGCCACACCAGCACCCCGGCGGTGGCGACGCCCAGGGTGTCGGCCCCGACAGCGAGCCGGTCGCCGTCGGCGAGGGCGTTGGTGACGACGAGGGCGGCGAGCAGCGGCGGGGCGAGCAGGAGCACGACGCGGGCCAGGGGCGCCGGCAACCCCGCGCGGTCCGCACCGTCGACGCCGGCGGCCGAGGGCGGCGACGCGGACTCGGGCGAGGACGATGGCGAGGACGTCGGCGGGCCGAACAGCGCGGGTCCGAGCCCCTTGATCACGAACGTCACGAGCGCCACCAGCGCCACGGTCAGCCACAGGTGCCTCACCGGCGCAGCCCGACCAGGGCGACGGCGCTGGCGGCGAGCACGGGCACGCCCGGTGGCGCGACCGGGACGAGGGCGAGGGCCAGCCCGGCCCCCGCCAGGGCGAGGCCGACGCGGGAGCGGGTCCGGACCTCGGCGAGCAGCAGGGCCAGGAAGAACGTGGGGAAGACGGCGTCCAGCCCGAGGGCCTGGACGTCGACCCCCACGCCGACGACGCCGAGCGCGGTGCCGGCGACCCAGCAGACGTACTGGGCCAGGCTGTGGCCGAACAGCCAGGTCCGGTCGAAGGTGCCGTCGCCGCGGGCCGCCATCGCCCAGGAGGAGTCGACGACGGCCTGGCCCTGCACCGCCCGCCGCAGCCGGCCGCCCGGCAGCGAGGGACCGAGGGCGACGCCCATGGCCAGGAAGCGCGAGTTCATCAGCGCTGCCGCGAGGACCGCCGACCCGACCCCGCCACCGGCCGCGAGCACTGCGATGGACGCGAACTGCGCGGACCCGGCGTACACCACCGCGGACATGACGACGGCGGCGACCGGGGGCACGCCCGCGGCGGTCGCGACCGCGCCGAAGGAGAACGAGAGCAGGAACGAGGCGGCGGCGAAGGGGACGCCGTCGCGCAGTCCCTGGCGCAGGCGGGGAGGGACGGGCACCTGCCGAGTCTGGCAGCCTGGCCCGATGACCCCGAGCGGCCAGCAGCACGAGATCGCGTCCGGGCGCTACCGCGCCGTCGTCGTCGAGGGCGGGGGTGGCCTGCGCGAGGCCAGCGCCGACGGCCGGCCGCTGCTGGACCCCTACGCCGCGAGCGACCTCGCCGACGGTGCGCGCGGGCAGGTCCTGGCGCCGTGGCCGAACCGGATCCGCGACGGCAGGTGGACCTGGCAGGGGAAGGAGCTGCAGCTGCCGCTGTCGGAGCCGGCCAAGCACAACGCGAGCCACGGCCTGGTGCGCTGGGCGGCCTGGACCCTGCTCGAGCGGACGGTGGACCGGGTCGTGCTGGCCCACCGCCTGATGCCGCAGTCGGGCTACCCGTTCCACCTCGAGCTGACGGTCGACTACCGGGTCAGCGACGACGCCGGCCTGCAGGTGGTGCTGACGGCGACCAACGCGGGCGACGCCCCGGCCCCCGTCGCCCTCGGCATGCACCCCTACGTCGCCCCGCCCGCCGGCGACACCGTGGACGGGTGCGTGCTGCAGGCACCGGGCGCGACCCGGGTGCTCGTCGACGACCGCTCCCTGCCGGTCGGGCGGGAGCCGGTCGACGGCACGCCCTACGACTTCCGCAGCCCGACGACGATCGGGGACCTCGTGGTCGACGTCGCGTACACCGACCTCGGGGGCACGCAGACCCGGCTGTCGGCGGGCGGGCGCACGCACGTCCTGGAGAGCGACGCCCCCTGGCTGCAGCTGTTCACCGGCGACACCCTCGCCCCCGACAGGCGTCGGCAGGGGCTCGCCGTCGAGCCGCTGACCGCGCCGGTGGAGGCGTTCAACACGGGCGAGGCCGACGTCGTCGAGCCGGGGGCGTCGCTGGTGCTGCGCTGGTCCCTGCGCGCGGAGCAGGACCAGGACCAGGCAGGCCCAGGGCAGGACCAGGCAGACCCAGGGCAGGACTAGGCGGGCACGGCGCAGAAGCCCTGCGTCGTCAGCCCCATCCCCCCGTTGAACCGGGACCGCTGGTTCTCGACGGCGACGACCATGGCGAGCTCGACCAGCGCGGCGGGCGTCAGGTGCCCGGCCAGCCCCGCCACGAGCTCGTCGGTCACCGCGACCGGCGTCACGGACGCGGCCTCGGCGTACTCGAGCGCCAGGCGCTGCACGGGCGTGAACAGGTCGCTCTCCCGCCACCCCGCGAGGGCGTGCAGCTGCTGCTCGTCGGCCCCTCCCTTGCGGGCCAGGTAGGTGCCGAAGTCGAGGCACCACGAGCACCCGATGACCTGCGCCGCCCGCAGCACGGCGAGGTCGCGCAGCACCGGGTCGAGGGCCTTCCACCGCTCGACGCCCGACTCGAACCCCGCCTGGCTCAGCAGCAGCCGCGGGCTGTGCGCCCACAGCGTCATCGGCTCCAGCACCTGCCCGTAGCGCCGCTGTGCCACCCGGTAGGCCAGCCGTACCAGCAGCCCGCCCCGCTCCACGCCCTCGATCCTCGCCATGCCGTCCTCCTGCTCGTCGGACTCCCCGGACAGGAGCTCTCACAGCCAGGACGAGGCAGCGCTCAGGTCTGTGACAGCCGCCCGTCCGCGAGCACCAGCACCCGGTCGGCGACGAGCTCGGCGTCGGGGTCGGACTTCACGACGACGACGGCGGTCCGCCCGCGCAGCCGCTCGAGGACCCGGCGCCGGCCGAGCAGGTCGAGGTAGCCGAGCGGCTCGTCGAGCAGCAGCGCGACCTCCGGGGGTGCGGCGAGGACGCGGGCCAGCCGCACCCGCTGGCGCTCGCCGCCCGACAGCATCCACATCTCGCGGTCCGGCGGGCTCGTCATGCCCAGGGCGGCGAACAGGGCGGGGTCGGCGAGGTCGCCGGCGACGTCGTGCTCGGACCACTCGGTGCCCGGCGGCTGCTCGAGCAGCCGGGCCCGGTCGCCCCAGGCCGCCGCCAGCGCCCGGAGCAGCGTCGAGGTCCCCGCGCCGTCGTCGCCGGTGACGACGACGAGCTCGCCGTCGGACAGGTCGAGGTCCACGGCGGACAGCACCGGCGGGACGCTCAGGCCGCGGACGCTCAGCACGAGGCCGCCACCCCCAGGCCGGCCAGCTTGGCCGGGGCGGCGACGAGGGACAGGCCCCGGACGCGGTCGCCGTCGGGCACGAGCTCGACGACGTGGGTGACCGCGCCGCCCTGCACGAGCAGCAGCGCGGGCCCGCCGTTGACCTCGGCCACCTCGACGTCGTCGGTGCCCTTCGCCGCGATGCCGAGCAGGAACCGGGCGACCCGGTCCGCGCCGACGACCGGCCGCCGGGCCGCGGACACCACGCCCCCGCCGTCGGACACGAGGACGGCGTCGTCGGTGAGCAGCGCGGTCAGGCCCGCCAGGTCGGCGGTCGCGACCAGCAGCAGGAAGCGGTCCAGCAGCGTCCGGCGGGCGGCGACCGGCGTGGGGGCGGGGGCGTCGGCGAGCTTGCCCCGGGCGCGGACGTGCAGCTGCCGGCACGACGCGGCCGTCCGGTCGAGGCAGGTCGCGACCTCCTCCCAGGGCAGCGCGAAGGCCTCGCGCAGCACGAAGGCGGCCCGCTCGGCCGGGGTGAGCCGCTCGAGCAGGACCAGGCACCCCAGCGCGAGGGAGTCGCGCAGCTCGGCGGTCTCCAGCGGCCCGAGGGCGCCGTCGGCGGTCTGCACCGGCTCGGGCAGCCAGGGCCCGACGTAGGCCTCGCGCCGGCGGCGGGCGCTGCGCAGCTCGTCCAGGCACAGCCGGGTGACGACGGTCCGCAGCCAGGCGGCCTCGTCGAGGACGCCGGTCGCGGCCGAGCGCCGCAGCCACGCCTCCTGCAGCACGTCCTCGGCCTCGGCCCGCGACCCGAGCAGCCGGTAGGCGAGGCCCAGCAGCCCCGGCCGCACGTCCTCGAAGGTCACAGCAGCGCGACCCCGGTGGCGGCCTGGACGTCGTCGCGGCTGACGCCCGGCGCGGTCTCGACCAGCCGCAGGCCGCCCTCGACGACGTCGATCACGGCGAGGTCGGTGACGATCCGCTGGACGCAGCGCTCGCCGGTGAGCGGCAGGGTGCACTGCTCGACGACCTTGTGGCCGCCGCCCTTGGCGACGTGCTCCATCATGACGATGACGCGCTTGGCGCCGTGGACGAGGTCCATGGCCCCGCCCATCCCCTTGACCATCTTCCCGGGGATCATCCAGTTGGCGAGGTCGCCGACCCGGCTGACCTGCATCGCCCCGAGCACGGCGACGTCGACCGCCCCGCTGCGGATCATCCCGAAGGACGTCGCGCTGTCGAAGTAGGACGCACCGGGCAGGACCGTGACGGTCTCCTTTCCGGCGTTGATGAGGTCGGGGTCGACGGCGTCCTCGCTCGGGTAGGGCCCGACCCCGAGCACCCCGTTCTCGCTGTGCAGCACGACGTGGATCCCGGGCGGCACGAAGTTCGGCACGAGCGTAGGCAGCCCGATGCCGAGGTTGACGTACTGCCCGTCGGACAGCTCCTGGGCGACCCGCGCCGCCAGCTGGTCACGCGTCAGCACGGGCCACCGTCCTCTTCTCGATGCGCTTCTCGGCGGTGACCTGG
>JAOPWW010000128.1 GCA_025965495.1 Frankiales bacterium | reverse complement strand
TCGTCGGGCTGGCCTTCGCGGCCGGCCCCGCGCCCGCCGTGCCGCTGCTCGCCGCCCTGGTGTTCCTGGTCGGCGCCGGCGAGGCGTTCTTCCGCCCGGCCGCCGGGGCGCTCCTGCCCACGGTGCTGCCCGAGGAGCACCTGGCGGCCGGCAACGCCCTCACCTCGACGACGGCCCAGCTCGCCCAGGTGGTGGGACCCGGCGCCGCCGGCCTGCTGATCGCCGTCGCCGACGTGCGCGCCGGGTTCCTGCTGGCCGCCGTCGCCTTCGGGGTCAGCGCCCTGCTGCTGCTGCGGGTCCAGGAGCCGCCGCACGAGCCCGCCCCGCGAGCCCGGGTGCTCGGTGAGGCCCTCGAGGGCCTGGCCGCCGTCCGCGAGCGGCCCTGGCTCGCCGCCTGCCTGCTCATGTTCTCGTTCAACATGCTGCTCGTGCTCGCGCCGGTGCAGGTCCTGCTGCCGCTGGTCGTGCGCGACGAGACCGGCCGCACCGCCACCTACGGCGTCGTGCTGTCGGTCGGCGCCGTCGGGGGGATCTGCGGGGCGCTGCTCGCGACCCGGCTGCGACCCGCCACGCGCGGCCGGGTGTCACTGCTGGCCGTGACGTCGCTGGCCCTGGAGCCGCTCGGGCTGCTCGCGCACCTGCCGCTGCCGGCGCTCGCGGTCTGCTGGGCACTGTCGTCCGCCGGGCTCGGCCTGTTCATCGTGGTGTGGGAGAGCGCCCTGCAGGCCGACGTCCCGCGGGCCGTGCTGGCCCGGGTCGTGTCCCTGGACTGGATGGCGACCTTCGCGCTGTTCCCGCTCGGCCTCGCCCTGGCCGGTCCCGCCGTCGTCCTGGTCGGACGCGGTCCGGTGCTCGTCGTGGCCGCCGTCGTCGGGGTGCTCCCGCCGGTCGTGCTGCTCCGGGTGCCGGGCGCCCGGGCGTTCCGGACGCCGATCACTGCTGCGTCGGCAGCCCCTGCCTCGTGAGCCCCTGCGCCGGGGCCTACTGCGTCGGTGCCCGGTTGAAGCGCAGGTGCGACTTGCTGGCCGTCGGCCCGCGCTGGCCCTGGTAGCGCGACCCGTAGCGGTCGCTGCCGTAGGGCGCCTCCGCCGGGGACGACAGCGGCAGGACGCAGACCTGACCGATCTTCATGCCCGGGTAGAGCACGATCGGCAGGTTCGCGACGTTGCTCAGCTCCAGCGTGACGTGGCCGGAGAACCCCGGGTCGATGAAGCCGGCAGTCGAGTGGGTCAGCAGCCCGAGGCGCCCGAGCGAGCTGTTGTGGGTCGGCACGAAGGTGCGACCGACCAGGAACATGCCGCTGGGCGCCTCGACCTGGATGCAGCGCACAGGGACGGAGGAGACGGGACGGACAGCGACCACCGCCCGGAAGCGGTTCTGCCGCAGCTTGGGAGCCAGGCGGGCCAGCTTGCGCTCGAGGCGGAACACCGGGAGGTGGGGAACGAACTTCACCTGGTAGGCGGGGGAGCACTCGACGCCGTACAAGGTGACCCGCTTCTTGCGCTTGACCGGGCGAAGGCCCAAGGACGCGGCCAGCTCGACGACCGCGTCCGACAGGTGCTCGAGCGTGGACACGAACTCGCAGCGGCCGACGGAGTCGGCGTAGCCGTCGCTGTCCATCAGCCCCTGCAGCAGCGCGAGGCGCTGGTCGTACCCGGCCGTCAGGTACTGGTCCGGGACGTGCTTGTCGCCGAGCAGCCCCTCGGCACGGAGGACCGAGTTGAGGCCGGCGTCGCGGGCGTAGCGGCCGGAGCCGTCGCGGACCCGGTCCTCCGGGCGACCGCCGATGCGCCAGCCGTACTGGGCGCTCGTTCGGTGCACCTCGTACCCGGCCACGCGGACCTCGTCCACGACCTGCTGGTCGGCGGTGGTGATCGTCGCCGACGACGTGGTCCCGTCCCCCAGCCAGACCCCGAGGACGTACGGGTCGACGGGCAGGTCGTCGCGGTCGGCGTACTGCACGGGTTCGGCCATCGCCACGTGGTGGTTCCACTCGCGACCGACGCGGAGCGTCTGCGCCAGCTGCTCGGTGGTGACGGAGCGCGCGACGGGCACGTGCCCGAGCCGGGTGCGGACGCGCTCGGCCTTGGTCGTCGTCACCCACAGGTGCTGGGCGTCAGCGACGAAGCGGGAGCCGTCCGACAGGAGCACCTCGTAGCAGGGCCGGTCGGTCATCACGTCGGTCGCCGCGACCACTCGGGTAGGGGCACCGGTCTCGTCGAAGACCTCGTCACCCACCTCGAGGTGCTCCATGGTCGTCCAGCCCCACGGCGTCGGGACCTCGGTGTCGAGCCCCAGCGCCTTCCCCTCGAGCCGGGCGGCGAGGTCGTCGCCCAGGGTGATGACCTCGAGCGTGGAGCCCAGGACGAACTCGCCCGGGTGCAGGACGAACGGCTCGTCCCCGACCGCCTCGACGAGCTCGGTCAGGTCGTCCTGCGCGACGGCGGGATCGATGTGCGTGTACCGGTGGTTGGCGAAGACCCGGAACCACCGGTCGAGGCGGACGTCGATGCTGCTCGGCTGCACCATCGCCTCGTCGTACGGGGCGAGGCCGAGGCGGCCCGAGGCGAGGGCGGCCTTGAGGTCACGGTCGGAGAGCAGCACAGCGTCACGCTAGTGCGGACCGGGCGGAGAGCGGGCGACGAGAATCGAACTCGCGTGTCTTGCTTGGGAAGCAAGCGCACTACCATTGTGCTACGCCCGCGAGGACGGTCAGAGCGTACCGGGGACCGGGCTCGACCGCTGCCGCCAGGGCCGCGAGCACGTCCGGCGCGCGGACGGCCAGGGCGCTCCGAGGGCTCCGGGTGTCCACGAGCGCCGGTGCCGGCGAGGCGGTCGTGGCGGTCCTGCCCGCTCCCCGCGGGCGCCTCCTCGTCCGTATGTCCGCACACGTCCGGTCCATCTACCCGACGTGGTCCGCGTCACCCCGGTTCCTGACCAGTCTGGTTGACAACTGCGCCGTCCCGCCGTGACAGTGGTGCCATGACCGGCTCCGGTGGCGTGCACAGGACGGGCGACCCGCTGGTCGCCCGGCTGCACGTCGACCTGTGCCGCCGGTCCAGCGCCGCCTGTCCGGCCTGACCTCCGCGCGTCGCCCGCGCGCTCCGTCCGCGCCCTGCGCCGCCGCCCCGACGCCCGCCGCACCCGGCCCGCCGTCGCTGGTCCGACCGTCCCCGCCGTCCCTGCCGTGCGCCTCGCGCCGCGCCTCCGCCTGGAGCTCCCGTGACCCTCCTGTCCGACCGTCCCGCCAGCCCGTCCGCTCCCGACCGGTCCGCCCCCGACCTGTCTGCCCTCGGCGTCGAGCGCCTCGGCCCCGGCTTCGGCGCCGTCCTGCACGACGTCGACCTCGCCGCGGCCACCGACGAGCAGGTCGCCCTCGTGAGCACCGCCCTGACCGAGCACAAGGTGCTGTTCTTCCGGGGCCAGACCCTCGACGCCGACTCCCAGGTGGCGCTCGGCCGGCGCCTCGGCGAGGTCACGGCCAGCCACCCCGTGCGCGAGGGCCTGGACGACGCGCACCCGGAGATCTACGAGCTCGACAGCTACGACGGCGGGTTCGCCGACGTCTGGCACACCGACGTGACGTTCGTGGCGCGGCCGCCGCGGGCGAGCGTCCTGCGCGCCGTCACCCTCCCGCCCTACGGCGGTGACACCAACTGGGCCGACCTCGAGCTGGCCTACGCCTCCCTGTCGGCGCCCCTGCAGCGCCTCGCCGACGAGCTCACCGCCGTCCACGACGGCAACGAGGAGTGGGGCTACTACCTCGCGCAGCGCCGCCAGGGCGAGGGGAGCCTGTGGGACGGCGAGGTCGTGCGCCGCCTGGAGCCCGTCGAGCACCCCGTCGTCCGGGTCCACCCCGAGACCGGCCGCAAGAGCCTGTTCGTCAACCCGGGCTTCACCACGCACCTCAAGGACCTGTCCAAGGCCGAGAGCCGCGGCCTGCTCGACGTCTTCTTCGCCCACCTCACCAAGCCCGAGCACGTCGTGCGCCACC
>JAOPWW010000015.1 GCA_025965495.1 Frankiales bacterium | reverse complement strand
TCCTCATCTGGGGCGCCTCCGGCGGCCTGGGCTCCTACGCCACGCAGTACGTCCTCAACGGCGGCGGCACGCCCATCTGCGTCGTCAGCAGCCCGGAGAAGGCCGAGATCTGCCGGCGCATGGGCGCGGAGCTGGTCATCGACCGCAACGCCGAGGACTACCGGTTCTGGAAGGACGAGCACGACCAGGACCCCAAGGAGTGGCAGCGCTTCGGCAAGAAGATCCGCGAGCTCACGGGCGGCGAGGACATCGACATCGTGTTCGAGCACCCGGGCCGCGAGACCTTCGGCGCGTCCGTCTACGTCACCCGCAAGGGCGGCGTCATCACCACCTGCGCGTCCACCAGCGGCTACATGCACCAGTACGACAACCGCTACCTGTGGATGAACCTCAAGCGCATCGTCTCCTCGCACTTCGCGAACTACCGGGAGTCGTGGGAGGCCAACCGCCTCATCGCCAAGGGCGCCATCCACCCGACGCTGTCCAAGACCTACAGCCTCGAGGACACCGGCCAGGCGGCCTACGACGTCCACAAGAACCTGCACCAGGGCAAGGTCGGCGTGCTGTGCCTGTCGCCCGAGGAGGGCCTCGGCGTCGCCCCGGAGGCGCAGGAGTTCCGGGCCAAGCACCTCGACGCGATCAACCGCTTCAAGAACGTGTGACCGACCCCTGCTCGCGCCTCTCGGGTGAGGCGCGAGCAGGGTGGTAGGACAGGTCCCATGACGACTCCGGACGACGGCGCACCGCTCACCTCGCTCGGTCTCGGCAACGACGAGAGCCAGCCCGCCGGCTTCGACGTCGTCTTCGGCCGCGGCTACGACCGCCGCCAGGTCGAGGACTACGTCGAGCGCGTCGAGGTCGCCCTCGGGGAGGCCGACGCCCGGCACGCCGACGACGTCGCCCGGCTGACCCAGGGCGAGAAGCAGTACCTCGAGCTGCAGGCGCGTCTGCAGGAGGCCGAGGAGCGGGCGGCGGGGCTGCCCGAGTCCGCGACCCGGATCGGCGAGCGCCTCGCGGCGATGCTGCGCCTGGCCGAGGAGGAGGCCGCGGAGATCCGGGCCACGGCGCGGGCCGAGTCCGACGCGCTCCTGCAGCAGGGCCGGGCGCAGATCGAGGCCGAGTCCCGGGCGCGCACCACTGCGCTCGAGCAGCGCGAGCGGGAGATCGCCGGGGCCGGCGAGGAGGCCGACCGCCTGCGCCTGGAGGCCCAGCGCGACGCCCAGACCGTCCGCACCGCGGCCCAGCGCGACGCCGACGCCGCCCTCGAGCAGGCCCGCCAGGAGGCCGGCCAGACCGTCGCGCAGGCGCAGCAGGTCGCCCAGCAGCAGCGCCAGCAGGCCGAGCAGGACGTGCGGGTCGTGCACGACCAGGCCCGCACCGAGGCAGCGGCGATGACGCAGGAGGCCCGGCGCCAGGTGCAGGAGCTCAGCGCCCAGCGCGACGCGATCGCCGCCCAGCTGCAGTCGCTGCGCGACACCCTCGCCGGAGCGGTCGGCCCGCTGGGGGCGCCGGTCGACCTGCGCGACGCCGGGGACGTCCGCCCCCAGGGCGGCTCGGTGCGGACAGGCCCGGACCAGAGCTGATGCCCGGCACGTCGGGGCCGCTCCCGGGCGGCCCGGGCGTGCCGGACCCCCTCCCCGCGCCGGTCGAGGAGGCCGTGGAGGAGGCCGTCGAGCAGGCGGTCGGCGAGCGCGTCGAGCAGGCCGTCGACGGACGCCTCGACGACGTCGCCGCGCAGGCGTCCGGAGCAGCCGCCCAGGCCTCGGCGGAGGCCGACCGCGCCGAGGTGGCGGAGCACGGCGCGGAGCAGGCGCGAGCCGGTGCCGTCGCGGCCGGCGAGGCGGCGGTGGAGGCCGCCGAGGTCGTCGCCCCGGACGACCCTCTGCTGGACACCGCGGTGCGCAAGATCGAGGCTCAGGCGACGCCGGAGCAGCCGTTCGGGAAGCCCGGGCGACCGATGAGCAGCCGCTCGCCGTTCCGCACCGCCTTCACCGCCTCGCTGGGCGTCGCGACGGCGTACGGGCTGGTGCAGGCCCTCGTCGGGGTGCGCTCGGTGCTGACGCTGCTGCTGGTCGCGGCGTTCCTCGCGATCGGCCTGGACCCGGTCGTGCAGGCGCTCGAGGGCAGGGGCGTGCCGCGCGGCCGGGCCGTCGGCGTCGTGCTCCTGGTCGTGCTGGGGGTGTTCGCCGGCATCGGCTTCGCCGTCATCCCGCCGGTGGTGTCGCAGGGGTCGGACTTCGTCACCGCCGTGCCGCAGTACCTCGACGACCTGCGGGGCAACGACCGCGTGGCCGCCCTCGACGCCCGCTTCCACGTCCTGGACCGGGCGCAGGCCTACGTGACCCGCCCGGAGTCGCTCGGCACGCAGGCGGTGGGGGGCGTCGTCGGCGTCGGGAAGGTCGTGTTCGGCGCGTTCTTCAGCACGCTCACCGTCCTGATCCTCACCCTGTACTTCCTGTCGTCGCTCCCGACGATCAAGGCGAACGCCTACCGGCTGGTGCCCCGCAGCAGACGCTCGCGGGTGGGCCTGCTCACCGACGAGATCCTCAGCCGGGTCGGCGGCTACGTCGGGGGCGCCCTGGCGATCGCGGCGGCGGCGGGGTTCTCCACCTTCGTGCTGCTCGAGCTGCTCGGCGTGCAGTACCCGGTGGCGCTGTCGGTCGTCGTCGTCGTGACCGACCTGGTCCCGCTGATCGGGGCCACCATCGGCGCGAGCATCATCGTGCTGGTCGCCTTCTTCACCTCAGCGACCGCCGGCGTCGTATGCGCGGTCTTCTACCTCGTCTACCAGCAGGTGGAGAACTACGTGCTCTACCCGCGCGTGATGCGGCGCTCGGTCGACGTCTCCCCTGCCGCCACCGTCGTGGCGGTCCTCATCGGGGGCTCCCTGCTCGGCGTCCTCGGCGCTCTGCTGGCCATCCCGATCGCGGCGGCGGTCCAGCTGGTGCTGCAGGAGGTCGTGGGGCCGCGGCAGGACAACGCCTGAGTTCACCCTTTCGCCCCCGTTTCACCCTCTGTGCGTCTGGCAACACGTCGGGTCACATCCCCCTCGACGTCGTCCGCCACCCGGAGGCCCTCGTGTCCACCCCCCGCCCGCGCGCCCTGCTGACCGCAGGGCCCGTCGCCCTCGCCCTCGCGCTGACTCTGCCGGGCACCGCCTCCGCCGACCCCGGCCACGGCCAGGGTCACGGCCACCCCCAGGCCTCCCCGACGCCGGCGGCCACGCAGCCCGCCTCGAGCGGCTCGACCGCGGGACGACCCTCGCCGGCGCCCCGGTCCGCCAAGCCCGCCAAGCCCGCCAGGGCGCCGAAGCCCACCACGGCGCACGGGCACGCCGGCGCTC
>JAOPWW010000525.1 GCA_025965495.1 Frankiales bacterium | reverse complement strand
CCGTCGTCCTGGTAGAGGTCGCTGCTGCCGGACAGCCGGTAGGCGAGCTCGCGCACGCCCTGCTCGCGGCCGGACCAGACGCCGCGCACGGTGTCGCGGTACTTGCCGTTCCACTCGGTCCACAGGGGCGGGAACTCCCCGACCTGGTAGCCGCCCTCGCCGACGTCCCACGGCTCGGCGACGAGCTTCACCTGGTTGACCACCGGGTCCTGCTGGATGACGTCGAAGAAGCCCGACAGCTTGTCGACGTCGTGGAAGGAGCGGGCCAGTGCGGAGGCGAGGTCGAAGCGGAAGCCGTCGACGTGCATCTCGGTGACCCAGTAGCGCAGCGAGTCCATGAGCAGCTGCAGCACGTGGGGGTTGCGGGCGTCGAGGGTGTTGCCGCAGCCGGTGTAGTCGCGGTAGCGGCCGTCGTCCTCGAGCCGGTAGTAGGACGGGTTGTCGATCCCGCGGAAGGCCAGGGTCGGCCCGGTCTCGTCGCCCTCGGCCGTGTGGTTGTAGACGACGTCGAGCAGCACCTCGATGCCGGCGGCGTGCAGGCTGCGGACCATCGCCTTGAACTCCCGCACCTGCTCGCCGCGGCTGCCGCTGGCGGAGTAGCCGGCGTGGGGCGCGAAGTACCCCAGGGTGTTGTAGCCCCAGTAGTTCGTCAGCCCGCTGCGCAGCAGGTGCGGCTCGGACACGAAGTGGTGCACCGGCAGCAGCTCCACGGCCGTGACGCCGAGGGACTGCAGGTGCTCGATCGCGGCCGGGTGCCCGAGCCCGGCGTAGGTGCCGCGCAGCGCCGGCGGGATCCCGGGGTGGCGCGCGGTGAAGCCCTTGACGTGGAGCTCGTAGACGACGGTGTCGGACCAGGCCGTGTCCGGCCGGCGGTCGTCGCCCCAGGGGAAGGCGTCGTGCACGACGACCGAGCGGGGGACGAACGGGGCGCTGTCGCGGTGGTCCTGCACGCCGTCGCGGCCCTCGAGCGAGCCGAAGACGGCCGGGTCCAGCCGGAACCCGCCCTGGACCGCGCGGGCGTAGGGGTCGACCAGCAGCTTGCTGGGGTTGAAGCGCAGGCCGCGGGCCGGGTCGAAGGGGCCGTCGACCCGGAAGCCGTACCGCTGCCCCGGCCCGACCTGCGGCAGGTAGCCGTGCCAGACGTGGTGGGTCGTCTCCTCGAGCGGCACCCGGCTCTCCCGCCCGGCCTCGTCGAACAGGCAGACGTCGACCTCCTCCGCGCCGGGGGAGAACAGCGCGACGTTCGTGCCCTCGCCGTCCCAGGTCGCGCCGAGGGGGCTGGGCCGACCCGGCCAGGGTCGGGAGGAGGAGGCGGCGGTCACGCGGGGCAGTCTGCCGTGCCGCTACCGCGCCGCACGGCGCCGCTCGTGCGGCAGCAGGTCCGCCAGCGTCGCGCCCTCCGGCAGCACCAGCGCGGTGCCGCGCCGGCGTCGCTCGAGCATGGCGTGGACGACCAGCGCGTCGCGGATCAGCGACGTGAACTCCTCGGGCTCGCTGAGCAGCCAGCCGTGGTGGCCCTGCACGACCTCGGCGGGCAGGGCGCTGACGACGTCGGCCAGCGCACCCGGGGCGATGACCCGGTCGTCGTCGCCCCACACGAACAGCACGGACAGCCCGCGGGCGACGAGCGCCTCGGCCTCGGCGGCGAGCGACGCCGTCAGGGCCAGGCGGCCGGTGAGGGCGAGCGTCAGCGGCTTGCGGAGCAGGTTCGGCAGGAAGTCGCGGAGCATCGCGGGGGCGCTGCGGGCCAGGCCGCGCGCGTCGAGCTCCCCGAGCGTGCCGACCGCCCAGCGCAGCCAGGACGCGTCGACCATGCCGCGGCGCGGACCGGGCGCCCCGCCGACGGAGTTGACCAGGGTGAGCGAGCGGACGAGGTCGGGCCGGTCGGTGGCGAGCTGCAGGGCGACGCCGCCGCCGAAGGAGTGCCCCACGACGAACGCCGGGTGCTCGAGGCCGAGGACGTCGAGCAGGCGCCCGATCCGCTCGGCGTAGGCCGGCAGGTCCACCCCGGTCAGCGGCGGCCCGTCGCTGCCGCCGAAGCCGGGCAGGCAGGGGGCGAGGACGCGCAGCCCGGCCGAGGTCAGGGGCAGGACGCCCTCGGCGTAGGTGCGCGGCGACAGCCCCCAGCCGTGCAGGAACAGCAGCGGCTCGCCCTCGCCCGCCTCCAGCAACCGCACGGTCGCACCGTCGACGTCGACGTCGCGCCAGGTGGCGGTCACGGGCGGGCGGGCGGTCACGGGTGCTCCCGGGGAGTCTGTAGGAGTGTGGGGTCTGTCACAGGCATCGGCAGGCCGGGCCCGGGCTGGATGGCACCCTCGGGGGCGTGCCGGTGGTCGTGACGGGTGGGGACGAGCCCCTCGGGAGGGCGGTCGTCGACGCCCTGCTGAGGCGACCGGGGGAGGTGCGCGCGGTCGTGAGCAGCCGGGCCGGCCAGCGCGCGCTGGTCCCGCTCGGCGTCCGGACCGCCTGCGTGGACCTCGTCGACGTCGACGTCCTCGCCGCGGTCCTGGCCGGCGCCTCCACCCTCGTGCACGTCGCGGGGGAGGAGCCCGCCGACACGCTGGGGCCGCTGCGCGAGGCGTGCGCCCTGGCCGGGGTGGAGCGGGTCGTCGTCGTCACGGAGCGGGACGTTCCCGGGGCGGTCCGCCCGGGGCCGGACGCCGTCGCTCAGGTGCTGCTCGCCGACGACCGGTCGTGACCCGGGCCGGTCCCGGCGTGCAGGGCGGCGTGGGCGTCGGCGAGGGCGTCGTGGGCGAGCGCGTCCTGCGGCGCGCCGTGGGCCAGGACGAGGTGGCCGAGGACCTTCTCGTGGTCGGCGAGCAGGTCCGCCCAGGACCCGGCGAGCTCCCCGGCGGCGACCAGGGCCTCGAGCCGCACCCGGAAGGGCAGCAGGAGCAGCTCGCGCTCGAGCACGGACACGAGCTCCTCACCGAGGGCCGCGCGGGGGTCGTCGGGGTCCGTGGGACGGGACGGGTCCACGAACGGCAGTGCCGCCAGCTGCGCGTCGAGGGCGTCCCCCTCCTCGTCGTTGTCGTCCTCGTCGTCCTCGAACGGCTCGTCGTACGGGTCGTCCTCGTAGTCGGCCTCGACCTCGGCCAGGGACAGGCCCGCCTCGGCCGCCCAGCGGCCCTCCTCCTCGAGGTCGACGTCGTCGGGCAGGGCGGCGAAGAAGGCGTCCTGCCAGCGCTCGACCAGCTCGCGGACCGCCTCGCACCGCTCGAGGGCGCCGCCGAGGTCGCCGCCGGTCGGGACGAGCAGCGCCTCCTGCAGCGCGCGGGCGGCGTCGGCGGGCAGGTCGTCGAGCGGGTCGCCGGCCGAGACCGTGTGCACCACGCCGCGTGAGTCGCGGAACATGGCCGGAACACTAGGGTCCGGGGTCTACCGAGCTGAGGAGTGTGTCGTGGGCGAGTTCGTGCGGCTCGAGGTCGACGGCGGGGTCGGGACCATCCGGCTGGACCGGCCGAAGATGAACGCCATCAACGCAGACGTCGTGCGCGAGCTGCGCGAGGCCGCGGTCGAGGCCGGCTCCCGGGCCGACGTGCGCGCCGTCGTGCTCTACGGCGGCGAGCGGGTGTTCGCCGCCGGCGCCGACATCAAGGAGATGTCGTCGATCACCTACGCCGAGATGCTCAGCTGGGGCAGCGGCCTGCAGGAGGCGCTCAAGGTCGTCGCGAAGCTGCCCAAGCCGGTCGTCGCGGCCGTGACGGGCTACGCCCTCGGCGGCGGCTTCGAGCTCGCCCTCACGGCGGACTTCCGGGTGCTCGG
>JAOPWW010000498.1 GCA_025965495.1 Frankiales bacterium | reverse complement strand
GCAGGTCGAGGCCGCTCCGCTGCTGCAGGCCGTCGTGCTCCCGCGCGTCAACCTGCTCCCGCCCGAGATCGCGATCCGCCGCACGTTCCAGCAGGTCCAGATGGGCCTCGGGGGAGCGGTGCTGGCCGCCGTCGGCCTCGTCGCGCTGCTGTACGTCGGCGCGACCGGCGCCGTCAGCGACGCCCAGTCCGACCTCGACACCAAGACGGCCGACGGGCAGGCCCTGCAGGTGCAGACCGCCAAATATCGGGACGTCACCGCGACGTACGCCCGCGCCGCCGCCGCCCAGGCCATGCTCACGCAGGCGATGGGTGAGGAGGTCCGCTGGTCGCGCTACCTCAACGACCTCAGCCTCACCGTCCCGGACAACGTCTGGGTGAAGAACGTCAGCTTCACGCAGTCGGACGGGGCCGCGGCTCCCGCCGCCGCCGGGACCGCTCCCGGTGCCGTCGCCGGCATCGGCACCGCGACCTTCACCGGGGTCGGCTTCGCCCACGACGACGTCGCCGTCTGGCTGGAGTCGCTGGCCAAGCAGAAGGGCTACGCGAACCCCTACTTCGCGAACTCGACCGAGGCCCTCGTCGGCAGCCGCAAGGTCGTCAACTTCACCTCGACGACGACGCTCACGCCGGCCGCCCTCTCCGGCCGCTACACCGCACCGGCCGGAGGCTGACGTGGACAAGCTCAAGCAGTGGGTCGCCCTGACGGTCGTGGGCTGCCTGGCCATCCTCGCGGCCGGCTGGTTCCTCCTCGTCTCGCCGAAGAAGGCTGAGGCCGAGGACCTGCGCACGCAGGCCGCGTCCCAGGACAGCACCAACGCGACGCTGCAGACCAAGCTCGCGATGCTCAAGGCGCAGGCCAAGGACCTGCCGAAGCAGCAGGCCAAGCTCGCCGCGGTCGCCGCCAAGATCCCGGAGAACCCGGCCCTGCCGGCGCTCATCCGGGCGCTCGACAGCGCCAGCGCCGAGGCCGGCGTCGAGCTCGTCAGCATCGCTCCGGGCCAGCCGACGGCCGTCACGGCCGCCGCAGCCACGACGCCGGTCGCTCCCGGCGCGGTCGCCGCACCGGCCGGCTCGGCCGCCGGCACCCTGTCGAGCATCCCGGTCGCGATCAACGTCGTCGGCGGGTACTTCGAGGTGCAGCAGTTCATGAGCGGCCTCGAGGGCCTGAGCCGCGCGCTGCGCGTCACCGCGCTCACGCTCGCCCCTGGCGCGAACCCCGTGGCCAAGCAGAGCGCGACCGCCGTCAGCACCGAGGACGGCAAGAGCCTCACCGCGACCATCACCGGGTCGGTCTTCATGGCCGCCGGCGCGGTCCAGCCCGCCGTCACCACGCCGGTCGCCCCCGTGGCCGCCGGCACGACACCCGCCGTCGCCCCCGGAACGGCCGCAGCCGTCCCCGCCGCCGTCCCCGCCGTCCCGGCGAAGTAGGAGCCGACCGTGACCGAGAGCCCCTTCCCCTTCACCCCGCTCGACGAGGCCGAGGCCGCCGAGGAGGCGGGCGGCAGCAACCGTCGCGTGCTCGTCCTCGCGGGCGGCGTCGTCGCGGCCCTGGCGCTCGCTGCGACCAGCTTCCTGGTCCTCGGCGGCAGCGACGACAGCACCGACGTCGCCGTGGCGTCCCCCGTGGTCCGGACGACCCGTGCTGTGCAGCCCGCCGTCGCGCAGAGGGCCCCGGTCAAGGCGCCGGCCAAGCTGCCCGTCGCGTTCACCGAGGACCTCGGGCGCAACCCGTTCAAGGCCCTCTACGTCGCACCCGCTGCGGCCGCCGGCCCCGCGACCGACCCGACCCTGACCGGCGGTGCGGCCGTCGCCCCGGCGACCGGTGGCACGACCACCGGCAGCACGACGGGCTCGACGACGACCGGCTCAGGCACCGGCACCGGCACGGCGCCCAGCACCGGCGGCAGCACGCCGACGACGACGGGGCCCGCGCCCGTCACCCCGACCGCTCCGACGGCGCGGGAGTACTCCCTGGTCCTCAAGCGCGTGTACGGCGCCGGCAAGGACCTCACGGCCGAGTTCACGATCGACGGTCGCAAGCAGGTCGCGAAGGTCGGGGTCCGCTTCGGCCCGACCAGCGAGATCCGCCTGATCAGCCTGCAGGAGGGCCCGAAGACCGGTCAGTGGACGTCCGTGCTCCAGGTCGGCGACGGCGAGCCCATCGACGCGGTGACCGGCGACCGGGTCAGCGTCCGGTAGTCCTGCCCGACAGGACGCCAGCACGACCCGGAGGGCCCGCGACAGCGTCGTCGCGGGCCCTCCGTCATGCCTGCGGGAGGCGGAGTCTGGGACACTGTCGGCGTGCTGCGTTGGTTGACCGCTGGTGAGTCGCACGGGCCTGCCCTGCTCGCCGTCCTCGAGGGCCTGCCGGCGGGGGTGAGCACGAGCACCGCCGAGGTCGCCGACGAGCTCGCCCGGCGTCGGCTGGGCCACGGCCGAGGTGCCCGGATGGCGTTCGAGCGCGCCGAGGTGGAGTTCCTCGGCGGCGTGCGGCACGGCCTCACCCAGGGCGGGACGGTCGCGGTCCGTGTCGGCAACAGCGAGTGGGCGATGTGGGAGACGGTCATGAGCGCCGACCCCGTCGACGCCGCCCTGCTCGAGGGCCGCGCCCTCAACGCCCCGCTGACCCGTCCCCGGC
>JAOPWW010000444.1 GCA_025965495.1 Frankiales bacterium | reverse complement strand
CGCGGGCTGTACGGCGTGCAGTTCCACCCCGAGGTCCTGCACAGCGAGCACGGCCAGGAGGTGCTCAAGCGCTTCCTGCTCGAGGGCGCCGGCTGCCGGCCGACCTGGACGATGGTCAACATCGTCGAGGAGCAGGTCGAGCGGATCCGCGCGCAGGTCGGCGACAAGCGGGTCGTCTGCGGCCTGTCCGGCGGCGTCGACAGCGCGGTCGCCGCGGCCCTCGTGCAGCGCGCCGTCGGCGACCAGCTCACCTGCGTGTTCGTCGACCACGGCCTGCTGCGCAAGGGCGAGGCCGAGCAGGTCGAGCAGGACTTCGTCGCCTCCACCGGCGTCGAGCTGCGGGTCGCGAAGGTCGCCGACCAGTTCCTCACGGCGCTGGCCGGGGTCACCGACCCGGAGACCAAGCGCAAGGCGATCGGCCGCGAGTTCATCCGGGTGTTCGAGGCCGAGGCCCGTGAGATCGCCGCCGGCGGCGACGTCGAGTTCCTCGTGCAGGGCACGCTCTACCCCGACGTCGTCGAGTCCGGCGGCGGCTCGGGGACGAGCAACATCAAGAGCCACCACAACGTCGGGGGCCTGCCCGACGACCTGCAGTTCTCCCTCGTCGAGCCGCTCCGGATGCTGTTCAAGGACGAGGTGCGCGCGGTCGGGCTGGAGCTCGGGCTGCCCGAGGCGATCGTCTGGCGCCAGCCGTTCCCGGGCCCGGGCCTCGGGATCCGGATCATCGGCGAGGTCACGCGCGAGCGGCTCGAGCTGCTCCGCGAGGCAGACGCCATCGCCCGCGAGGAGCTCACCAAGGCGGGCCTGGACCGCGACGTCTGGCAGTGCCCGGTCGTGCTGCTCGCCGACGTCCGCTCGGTCGGCGTGCAGGGCGACGGCCGCACCTACGGCCACCCCGTCGTGCTGCGGCCGGTGTCGAGCGAGGACGCCATGACGGCGGACTGGTCGCGCATCCCCTACGACGTCCTGGCCACCATCTCGACCCGGATCACCAACGAGGTCCGCGAGGTCAACCGGGTCGTCCTCGACGTGACGAGCAAGCCGCCGGGCACCATCGAGTGGGAGTAGGGGCCGCTGACTCCAGCGGTCAGCCCGGCAGGGCCCGCACGCGGGCGGTGAGGAACGCCCGCTCGGCGTCGTTCTCGGTGAGCAGGATCGCGTCCTCGTACGCCGTCCGCGCCTCCGCGTCCCGGCCCAGCCGGCGCAGCAGGTCGGCCCGGGCGGCCGGGAGGTAGGGGTAGGTCGCGAGGGCCGGCTCGCCGCCGAGGCGGTCGAGCAGGTCGAGCCCGGCCTGGGGACCGGTCGACAGCCCCACGGCGACCGCCCGGTTCAGCGCGACCACGGGCGAGGGCCACCGCTGCTCCAGCAGGCCGTAGAGCGCCGCGATCTCGCCCCAGTCGGTCTGCTCCCACGACGCGGCGTCGGTGTGGACGGCGGCGATCGCCGCCTGCAGCGCGTAGCGGCCGGGCGGTCCTGCAACCAGGGCGCGCCGGACCAGGGCCAGCGCCTCGTCGACCACGGCCCGGTCCCAGCGGGACCGGTCCTGCTCGGACAGCAGGAGCAGCCGGCCGTGCTCGTCGGTCCGGGTGGCGCGGCGTGCGTCGTGCAGCAGGACGAGCGCGAGCAGGCCGCTGACCTCGGGGGTCGGCAGCAGGGCGTGCAGCATCCGGGCCAGCTGGGTCGCCCGGTCCAGCAGCTCGTCGCGGACCAGCGCCTCTCCCGACGGCGCGGTGTGGCCGGTCGTGAACAGCAGGTGCACCACCGCCAGGACCGCGTCCACGCGCTCAGGCAGCTCCGGCCCGGCGGGGACCCGGTAGGGGATGCGCGCGTGGGCGATCTTGCGCTTGGCCCGGGTGATGCGCGCCGCCATGGTCGGCTCGGACACCAGGAAGGCCCGGGCGACCTCGGCCGTGGACGTGCCGCACAGCAGGCGCAGGGTGAGGGCGACCTGGGCCTCGACGGCCAGCGCCGGGTGGCAGCAGGTGAAGACCAGCCGCAGCCGGTCGTCCTGGATCTCGTGGTGCTCGGGGTCGGCGGCGGGCTCGTCCTGCACCAGCAGCGGCAGCCGCGACCGCAGGCCGGCCTCGCGGCGCAGCAGGTCGACGGCCCGGTTCCTGGCGACCGTCGTCAGCCAGGCGCCGGGGGAGCGGGGCACGCCGTCGACCGGCCAGCGGACGAGGGCCCGGGCGAAGGCGTCCTGCGCGCACTCCTCGGCGAGGTCCAGGTCGCCGGTGACGCGCACCGTCGCGGCGAGCACGAAGCCCCACTCGCGCCGGTGCGCGTCGGCGAGCACCTCGTCGATCAGGCGAACACCATGACGGGCCGCACCTCGAGGCCGCCGCCGGGGGACGGGATCGCCTTGGCCATCCCGATGGCGTCGTCGAGGTCGGCCGCCTCGACCAGGTAGTAGCCGCCGACGGCCTCCTTGGTCTCGAGGAACGGGCCGTCCGTCACGGTGAACCCGCCGCCGGCGTCCCTGCGGACGCTCGTCGCGGTGTCCGCGCCCTGCAGGGCGTTCCCGCCGAGGACCTTGTCGGCGTAGGTGGTGCCGAAGGCGTCGTGGCCCCGCATCACCTCGTCCATCAGGTCCTGCCCGCCCTCGGCGTAGGCCTTCTCCTCGCCGTAGATCAGCACCAGGTACTGCGACATCTCGGTCTCCTCTGCTGCGGTCCGCCAGCCGGGCCGCTCACCGTCCCGACGAACGGACTGCCGCCGGATCGACAGGCAGGGGGCGCCGCGTGCGGGGACGGAGCATGGCACCGGCCGGGGTGCGCGTCGAGGGGCGCCGGACGTCATCCCGGTGGGAAACCCAGTTGTGAGTGAGCGCTCACTCGCGTACGGTCGGCTGCATGTCTCCTGCTGCCCGGCTGCGCGCGCCGGCCCTCCCGCCCGAGGAGCGCCGGCGCGCGATCGTCGACGTCACCGTCCCCCTGCTGCTCGAGCACGGCGCCTCGGTCACGACCCGGCAGATCGCCGACGCCGCCGGCATCGCCGAGGGGACCCTGTTCCGGGCCTTCGACGACAAGGCCGCCCTGCTGCACGCCGCCGCGCACGCCGTCATGGACCCCGAGCGCACCCGGCACCTGTTCGACGGCCTCGACCCCGGGCTGCCGCTCGCCTTCGCGGTGCGCGAGGTCGTCGAGCACCTGCTGGCCAGCACCCGGCAGGTGATGTCCGTGCTGATGGCCGTCCGGCACGCCGTCGGCGTCCCGAAGCAGGCCGAGCACGGCCCGCCGGCGTTCCTGCTGGAGGCGCACCGCGCCCAGCTGGAGGCGCTGACGGGCGTGTTCGACCGGTACCGCGACCGGCTGCGGGTTCCGCCGGAGCGCGCCGCCCTGCTCGTGCGCGCGATCGTCATGGGCTCCCGGCAGCCCTGGGGCGGCGACGCCGAGGCGCTCACCGCCGACGAGGTCACCGCCGTCCTGCTCGACGGACTGGAGGGGGAGGACTAGTGCTGCTCCGCCTGCTGCGCGCCCGGCTGCGGCCGTTCCGGCGCTGGCTGCTCGCCGTCGTCGCCCTGCAGTTCGTCGGGACGATGGCGTCGCTGTTCCTGCCCAGCCTGAACGCCGACATCATCGACGAGGGGGTGGCCCGCGGCGACACCGGCTTCATCGTCCGCACCGGGGCCCTCATGCTCGTCGTCTCCGTCGTGCAGATCGCCTGCTCGGTCGGCGCCGTCTGGTTCGGCGCCCGCACCGCGATGAGCTTCGGCCGCGACCTGCGCAGCGAGCTGTTCGCCCGGGTCGGCTCGTTCTCGGGCCGGGAGGTCGCTGCCTTCGGGGCGCCGTCGCTCATCACGCGCGGCACGAACGACGTCCAGCAGGTGCAGATGCTCGTGCTGATGTCCTGCACGATGGTCGTGTCCGCGCCGATCATGATGGTCGGCGGCGTGCTCATGGCGGTGCGCGAGGACCTCGGCCTGTCCTGGCTGCTCGTCGTCACCGTGCCGGTCCTGTTCGCCGTCGTCGGTGCCGTGGTGTCGCGCATGGTCCCGGGCTTCCGGCTCATGCAGGTGCGGGTCGACGCCGTCAACCGGGTGCTGCGCGAGCAGATCACCGGTACCCGCGTCGTGCGGGCCTTCGTGCGCGAGCCCTACGAGACCGAGCGGTTCGCGCAGGCCAACGGCGAGCTCACCGACGTCGCGGTCCGGACCGGCCGCTGGATGGCCTCGCTGTTCCCGGCCGTGCTCCTGGTCCTCAACGTCTCGAGCGTCGCCGTGCTGTGGTTCGGCGGGCACCGCGTCGACGCCGGCTCGATGGAGGTCGGCGCGCTGACGGCGTTCCTCGCCTACCTGGTGCAGATCATGATGTCGGTCATGATGGCGACGTTCATGCTCGTCATGGTGCCGCGCGCTGCGGTCTGCGCCGACCGGATCGTCGAGGTCCTCGACACGTCGTCGTCGGTGGTCCCGCCCGAGGACGGCGTCACCGACGCGCCCCTGCGCGGGCACCTCGAGCTGCGCGGCGTCGGCTTCAGCTATCCCGGCGCGGCCGACCCGGTGCTGCACGACGTCACCTTCACGGTCCGCCCCGGCGAGACCACCGCCGTCATCGGCTCGACCGGCGCCGGCAAGACCACGCTGGTCAACCTGCTGCCCCGGCTGTCCGACGCCACCG
>JAOPWW010000421.1 GCA_025965495.1 Frankiales bacterium | reverse complement strand
AGCAGGGGACGGGCGGGCGCGTCCTCGGAGACGTCCCAGGTGCCGCGCGGCGCGAGGGCGTAGGCGACGAGGAAGACGCCGGCCAGCGGCACGAAGACGGCGCCGAGCAGGAACAGGAACGGCTCGTACGCCTGCACGTCGAGCACCAGGGCGAGCCCGGTGGCGACCGCCCCGACGACGACAGCGAGCACCCGCCGGTCGACCCGGGGCGCGACGTTCTGCACGGAGACGGCGGTGGAGTAGATGTTCGCGAAGGCCTCGTCGACCTCGACCGACACCAGCACGAGGACCGCGACCAGGCCGAGCGGGACCGACAGCAGGGCCTGCAGGACGTCCAGCCCGGACGCCCCGTACGCCGACAGCGCGAGCACCCCCAGGGCGAACATGCCGAACGTCGCGACGCCGTAGCCGGCGGCGCTGCCGGTGAAGGCGGTCCGAGGGTCGCGGGCGTGCCGCGTGTAGTCCGCGGCGAGCGGGAACCACGACACCGGCAGGGCGACCACGATGTCGACGGCCGACCAGAACGACCCGGCGCCGCCCTCGGTGACCGGCGGAAGCGGCTCGCGCAGCACCCGCACGAACAGGTAGGCGACGCAGGCGAGCGCGGCCCAGACGGCGTACCGGGCGAGCACCTTCACGGCGCCGAGCGGCCGCAGCGCCATGAGGGTCGCGACCGCCCCGGCGAGCAGCACGAACGGCCAGCGGGGGGCGTGGAGCGCGCGGGACGCCGCCTCGGCGATGACGACCGTCTCGAACGTGGCCCAGCCCAGGCACTGCACGACGTTGAGCGCCGTCGGGAGCCAGGACGCGCGGTGGCCGAGCAGCCCGCGCAGGAGCACCATCGCCGGGACCCGCTCGCGGGCAGCAGGCGCCGCCGTCGCGCCGAGCAGCAGCCCGCCGAGGACCGCGCCGACGCCGACGGCGAGCAGGGTGACGCCGAGCGACCGGCCGGCCAGGACGACGAACGCGGCCGCGACCGGCAGCAGCAGGCTGACCCCGAGGTTGAGCCACAGCCCGAACGTGTCGCGCAGCCCCTGGGTCGGGACGGCGGGCTCGGCCAGCACCACGGGTGCTTCCAGCAGGGCGCTCACAGGTGTCTCCCTACGCCGGCATGACCCGGACAGGTTCCAGCGGTCGACGGCCGGCCAGCCGTCCTCTCAGCCCCTTCGCAGGGGCTCCCGCACACGTGGGCCGAACCTACTCCAGGCACCGCGCCCCGGCCCGGTCTGCCCGCCTAGGGTCGGCGCCGTGCTCCCCGACCTGCCCCCCGACCTGTGGACCGCCGCGACCCGGTCCCCCTTCCTCGACGGGGTCCGCGACGGGTCGCTGGACCCGGGCGTCCTCGACGTCTGGCTGGCCCAGGACGCGCGGTTCGTCGCCGACCTGCTGGCCTTCCAGGCCCGCCTGCTCGCCCGGGCACCCCGGCCGGCCCAGGCGGTGCTCGCCGCCGGCTGCACGGCGCTGGTCGCGGAGCTGGACTGGTTCACCGACCTGGCCGCCCGCCGCGGCCTCTCCCTCGACGTCGCCCCTCTGCCCGCCACCCGTGCGTACGCGGACCTCCTGCAGCGCCTGGACGCCGCCCCGTACGTCGACGCCGTCGCCGCCCTGTGGGTGCTCGAGCGCGTCTACCTCGACGCGTGGAGCGGCGTCCGCCCCGGCGCGGAGCCCTACCGGGAGCTGGTCGAGCACTGGACCGTGCCGGAGTTCGCGCGCTACGTCGCCGACCTCGAGGTGCTGGCCGACGCCCAGGCCGACCCCGCGCTCCTGCGCGAGGTGCTGGAGCTCGAGGCCGCGTTCTGGCCGGTCCCGTGAGCCTGTCCCGCCGGCTGTGGGAGGCGAACGCCGACCTGGCGCAGGCCGCGCTCGAGCACCCCTTCGTCCGTGGCCTCGGCGACGGCACGCTGCCCCTGAGCGCCTTCCAGGGCTACGTCGCGCAGGACGCCTTCTTCCTCGAGTGCTTCGCGCGGGCCTACGCCCTGGCGCTCGCCCGCAGCCCCGACCGCGCGACTCTGGAGGTCTTCGCCGACCTGGTCACCGGCGTGCGCGAGGAGCTGCGGCTGCACGGCGCCTACGCAGCGCGCTGGGGCGTCGACCTCGACGGCGTCCGGCCCGGTCCCGCGACGACGGCGTACACCGACTTCCTGCTGGCGACCGCATCGCTCGGCGGCGTCGGCCTGGTCTGCGCCGCGATGACGCCGTGCATGCGGCTGTACGCCCACCTCGGGCAGTCGCTCCCGGAGGAGGGCCCGTACGCGGAGTGGGTCCGCACCTACGCCGACCCCGGGTTCGAGGCGCTGGCCGCGTCCCTGGAGGACCTGCTCGACCGGCACGCCGACGACGACGCGACGACGGCGGCCGCCTACCGGCGGGCGATGGAGCTCGAGCTGGCGTTCTTCGGCGCCGCGCTCTAGAGGGGCCCGCCGAGCATCACGGGCTCGGGTACGAGCACGACGCCGAACGCCCGCTCGACGCCGTCGCGCACCTGGCGCGCCGCGGCTCGCAGGTCCTGCGAGGTCGCGCCGCCCCGGTTCACCAGCGCCAGGGTGTGCTT
>JAOPWW010000397.1 GCA_025965495.1 Frankiales bacterium | reverse complement strand
CGTGTGCTCTTCCGATCTCCCGCGCCGCGCCCTGGTCGCCGCCTGGGAGCGCGGGGTCGGCCCCGGCGTACGCGGCGACGTCGTCCTGGCCCCGACGCCGCTCGCCCCGCCGCGACGCGGTCGGCCGCTGGTCGTCGTCGTGCACGACGCCGTGCCCTGGACCCACCCGTCGACCCTCACCCCGCGCGGCGTCGCCTGGCACCGCCGCGCGGTGGAGCGGGCGGCCCGCGACGCCGACCTCGTCGTCGTCCCGACCCACGCCGTCGCACGCGCCCTGCGCGAGCACGTGCGGGTCGACCGGCTGCAGGTCGTGGGGGAGGGCGCCCTGCTGGACCTGCCCCCCGACGCCGTCGCGCGCGCGACGCGGATGCAGCTGCCCGAACGCTACCTGCTCACCGTCGCCACGCTGGAGCCGCGCAAGGGCCTCGACGTCCTGGTCCCCGCGCTGCGGGCCGTCGACCTGCCGCTGCTGTGCGTCGGACAGCCCGGCTGGGGCGGCCTGGACCTGCCGGCGCTGGCGGCGCAGCACGGCGTCGCCGACCGGGTCCGCGTGCTCGGCCGGGTCCCCGACGCCGACCTCGCCGTGCTGGTGGACCGGGCCACGGCACTCGTCGTGCCCAGCCGGGCCGAGGGGTTCGGGCTCCCGCTGCTCGAGGCGATGCGCCTCGGGACGCCGGTGCTGACCAGCGACACGCCGGCGCTGGTCGAGGTCGGCGGGGGAGCGGCAGCGGTCACCGCCCTCGACGACCTGCCGTCGGCACTGGCCGCGCTGGTGGCCGACCCTGCCGCGCTCGCCCGGCTGCGCGCCGCGGGTCCGGTGCGGGCGCAGGCCTACACCTGGGACGGGGCGGCCGCCGCGCTCTGGACGGCCTGCGACGCGCTGACGGACTGACCCGCCGGCTCGCTGCTCCGGGCGTAGGGTCGGCACTCCTGCCCGCGCCATGCTGAGGAGCCCGCGCTTGTCCGGCCCGCGCGTCCTGATCGACGCCACTGCCGTCCCCGCCGACCGAGGCGGCGTCGGTCGCTACGTCGACGGACTGGTAGCGGCTCTGGCCCAGACCGACGCCCCGTTGGCGCTGGTCTGCCAGCGCGCGGACGCCGAGCGGTACGGCCGGCTCGCCCCCGACGCCCGCGTCGTGCCCGGCCCCGCAGCCATCGCCCACCGGCCCGCCCGCCTGGCGTGGGAGCAGACCGGCCTGCCGCTGGTCGCCGGTCAGGTCGAGGCCGACGTCGTCCACGCGCCGCACTACACGATGCCGCTGCGCTCGGGCCGGCCCGTCGTCGTCACGCTCCACGACGCCACGTTCTTCACCGACCCGGACATGCACTCCAGCGTCAAGGGGACCTTCTTCCGGTCCGCAACGCGCACCGCCCTGCGCCGGGCCGCGCGCTGCGTCGTGCCGTCCGTGGCGACCCGCGACGAGGTCGTCCGCGTCCTCGACGCCGACCCGTCGACCCTCGACGTCGCCTACCACGGCGTCGACCAGGCGACGTTCCGCGTCCCGTCCGAGCCGGAGAAGGCCCGCGTGCAGAGCCGGCTCGGGCTGGCGGGGCAGTCCTACGTCGCCTTCCTCGGGATGCTCGAGCCGCGCAAGAACGTCCCCGCGCTGATCCGCGGCTGGGTGAAGGCGTGCGAGGGGCGCGAGCTCACCCCGGCCCTCGTGCTCGCCGGCGGGTCCGGCTGGGACGACACGATCGACGGCGTCGTCGCGGAGGTCCCGTCCCACCTGCGGCTGCTGCGCCCCGGGTACCTGCGCTTCAGCGACCTGCCCGGCTACCTCGGCGGCGCCACCGTCGTCGCGTACCCGAGCCACGGCGAGGGCTTCGGCCTGCCGGTGCTCGAGGCGATGGCGTGCGCCGCGCCCGTGCTGACCACCCGCAAGCTGTCCCTGCCCGAGGTCGGCGGCGACGCCGTGGCGTACACCGAGACCGACGCCGACGCGATCGCCGCCGCGCTGACCGCCCTGCTCGACGACCCCGCCGAGCGGGCCCGCCTCGCCGCCGCCGGTCACGAGCGGTCCCTGCAGTTCACCTGGGCCGCCAGCGCCGAGGCCCACCTCGCGTCGTACGCGGCTGCCGTCACGTCGTGAACGCCCCGCACGTGCGGGTCGTCTGCGTCACGTACTCGCCCGGCGAGGCCCTCGGGCTGTTCCTGGACAGCCTGGCGACGGCGACGACCCACCCCTACGAGGTCGTCCTCGCCGACAACGGCAGCACCGACGGGTCCGTGGAGGCCGCGGCGTCGCGCCCTGAGGTGACGCTCCTGCGCACCGGCGCGAACCTGGGCTACGGGCGGGCCGCGAACCTGGGCGCCTCCGGGTCGACCGCGCCGTGGCTCGTCGTCGCGAACCCCGACGTCGAGTGGACGCCGTCCAGCCTGGACCTGCTGCTCGACGCCGCCGGCCGGTGGCCGCGCGCGGGCTGCCTCGGGCCGGCGATCCGCACCCCCGACGGGCAGCTCTACCCGAGCGCCCGGGCCTTCCCCTCGCTCGGCCGTGGCACCGGGCACGCGCTGCTCGGGCCGTTCTGGCCGGGCAACCCGTGGACCCGGTCCTACCGCGCGGAGTCCGGCCGACCGGAGGAGGGCACGACCGGCTGGCTGTCCGGCTCGTGCATGCTGCTGCGCCGGGGGGCCTACGAGGCGGTCGGCGGGTTCGACCCCAGCTACTTCATGTACTGCGAGGACATGGACCTGTGCCGCCGCCTCGGGGAGGCCGGGTGGCAGGACGTCTACGTCCCGGGCGCCGTCGTCACGCACACCGGCGGCCACGCGACCAGCCGCTCCGCCGGACCGATGCTCGCCGAGCACCACCGCGCGCTCTACCGGTACCTGTCGCGCCAGTACGACGGTCCTGCCCACGCCCCGACCCGTGCGCTGCTCGGGGCCGGGCTGCTCGCGCGCTACCTGCTGGCCCGCCGGGTCCGCACCGTCGGGGAGGGCGCTGCCCCCACCCGGTCCGCCACCCTGCTCGAGCCCCCTGGAGACCGCTGATGCGCCACGCCCTGATCCTCGCCGGCGGTTCCGGGACGCGGCTGTGGCCGTACTCGACGGCGTCGCTCCCCAAGCAGCTGGTGCCGCTGCTGCCCGGCGGGCGGTCCCTGCTCGACGTCGCGGTCGAGCGGGCGACGTCCTGCGTGCCGGCCGAGCGGGTGTGGCTCGGTGCGGGCGAGCAGCTGCGGGACGCGGTGGCGAAGGTCGAGGGGCTGCAGGCCGACCGGCTCGTGGTCGAGCCCAGTGCCCGCGACACCCTGCCGGCGGTCGCCCTCGGGTGCGCCGTCATCGCCGCGCACGACCCGGACGCGGTCGTCGCGGTCCTGACCGCCGACCACCTGATCGAGCCGCTGGACTCCTTCGCGCAGACGCTCGACGACGCCTTCACCTTGGCCGAGCAGCGCGAGGACGCGCTCGTCACGTTCGGGGTCGTCCCGGACGCCCCCGCCACGGGGTTCGGCTACCTCGAGCTGGGCGCCCCCCTCGGTGCCGGCCACGTCGTGGGGCGGTTCGTCGAGAAGCCGACGCTCTCGCGGGCGGCGGAGTACCTGGCGGCCGGGCCGTCGCGGTACCTCTGGAACTCCGGGATGTTCGTCTGGCGCGCGGACACCCTGCTCCGGGCCGTCGACGAGTTCAGCCCGCACGCCGGCCTCGTCCTGCGCGCGATGGGCCAGGCCTACGGGACCAAGCGGTGGGAGCCGCTGGCGAAGGACGCCTGGCCGACCGTGGCGAAGCTGTCCGTCGACTACGGCGTGATGGAGCCGGCCTCGACGTCGGAGGACTTCACCGTCGTCGCCCTGCCGCTCGCGGCCCGGTGGCTCGACGTCGGCAGCTGGCCCGCCTACGGGGAGGCTCTCGGCCGCGACACCGCCGGCAACGCGGTCGGGGCGGCTCGCGCGGTCCTGCACGCCAGCCGGGACTGCGTCGTCGCCTCCTCCGACCCGACCCACCTCGTGACGCTGGTCGGCTGCGAGGGCCTGGTCGTCGTGCACACCCCCGAGGCCACCCTGGTCATGCCGGCGGACGACGCCCAGCGCGTCAAGGAGCTGCACGCCCTGGTGCAGGAGCAGGCGCCCGAGCTCGCGTAGGAGGGCATCCGGGCGTCGGGAGGTCACCACGGCGCTCACCAGTCCGGCGGGTCGTCGTCGCGGGTGGGTGGACGCAGGAGCTCGGTCTCGATCGCGGCCAGCACGTCGGGGTCCGGCAGCACGGCGTCGGGCTCGAGGGGACGGAGCAGCTCGGTGGCGCGGGGCGTCGTGACCACCTGGCCGGCGGGACTGGTCCAGACGGTGCCGTCCGCGGTCCGTCGCGGCCGCCAGCCGCGGTGCTTGAGCTGGTGCGTGCGGGCGCCCCGGGCGACGACGTTCCAGGCCGCGGTCGGCCCGTCGGGGTAGGGGCGCTCGTGGTCGAGCTCGGCACGTCTCGCACTGGTCCGGGTGGTCGGGCCGTCGCAGAGCTGGTCACGCAGGACGACGAGCTCGCGCAGCCGGTCCGACGGGTCGTGCTGCCCCTCGGCCTGCCAGCTGGTGTCCGTGACCTCGAAGGGCACGCTCGCCATGCGCCGGAGGGCCTCGGCCACGGCCTGCGGAGTCCGTTCGGGACGGACCACCTGCTCGGCCAGGTCGACGAGGCGACCCGTCTCGGCGTCCGCGCAGAGCTGGCGGAGCTCGGCCGCGGGCAGCAGCTGCCGGACCGTGGGGGCGCTGACCCAGCCGTGTCCGTCGAGCCACCCGGGCTCGTTGCTCAGACCCAGGGCGGTGGTGACCGGGACCGTGATGTTCAGGCGCACCGGACGGGAGCAGCGCCGGTCGGTCAGCCAGGCGGCGTCCCCGGTCGCAGCGGGCGGCGCACCCGGGCCGGTGTGCCCGAGGGAGTCGGGGGACCCGGCCCGCGCCCACGTGGGCCGTCCTCCGCATGAAGAGGCTGCGCCCTGCTCCAGGCGGGCGATCGCGAGGTCGAAGCGCAGGGCGTCGAGCGTGCGGGCGTCACCCGAAGCGCGCAGCGCCCGAGCCTGGCGGTCGAGCGCGTCCCACGTCTGGGCGATGACGACGGCCGGGCCGCAGAGGCTGATCTCGGCCTGGTCGTCAGTGAGCGAGGTGCGGCGCGCTTGCCGCAGCGCGGTGGCCTTCGCGGCCCGGACTGCCGCAGCGTCGGCCTCCTCGCGCAGCAGGACCTTGCGCACCGCATCTCGAACCCGGGACGGCGGGAGCCTGGTCGCGCGCATCGCGACCTCGGCGTCGATGCGCGCCAGCGCGGCGGCCCCGGCCGCGTAGGACTCCTCGACGAGCGCGCGCATCTGCGCGACGGGCAGGTCCCCGGCGGCGAGCAGGCTGAACGCGATCGGCATGCGCACCAGCTGCAGGGAGCGGGCCACCTCGTTCGCGGCGGTACGGTCCGACCACCGTCGCGCCACGGCGACCTCGCGCAGGAACGACGTCCACGCGCTGCCGCCGCGCTCGTCACCGGCGACCCTCGGCACGCGCTCGGCCAGGTCCGCGAGCACGGC
>JAOPWW010000373.1 GCA_025965495.1 Frankiales bacterium | reverse complement strand
GGCTCAGCAGCCGGTAGGCCTGCACCATGACGACCGGGTCGTTGTGCTTGACCGAGATCTTGATGTCGCGGAAGTCGTGCTCCTCGAACAGCGAGCACTCCCACAGCGCGGACTCGACCAGCGCCTCCGGCGTCGCCTTGCCGTACTTCGCCATGATCCGCTTGTCCAGGCTGCCGGCGTTGACGCCGATCCGGATGGGCGTGCCGGCGTCCTTGGCCGCCTTCGCGACGTCGCCGACCTTGCCGTCGAACTCCCGGATGTTGCCCGGGTTGACCCGCACGGCCGCACACCCGGCGTCGATGGCCTTGAAGATGTACTTGCTCTGGAAGTGGATGTCGGCGATGACCGGGATCTGGCTGTGCTTGACGATCTCGGGCAGCGCGTCGGCGTCGACCGGGTCGGGCACGGCGACGCGCACGATCTGGCAGCCGGTCGCCGTCAGCGCCGCGATCTGCTGCAGCGTCGCGTTGACGTCGGCGGTCACCGTCGTCGTCATGGACTGCACGCTGATCGGGGCGCCCCCGCCGACCAGGACGCCGCCGACGTCGAGCTGGCGGGTCTGCCGGCGCGACGCCAGCAGGGCGGGAGGGAGCGCGGGCATGCCGAGGCTGACGCTCATCTACGTGATCCTGATCGGGTTGAAGAGGTCCGCGCCCAGCAGGGCGACGGTGAACAGCAGGAACAGGCCGGCGACGCCGTAGGTCACCGGCAGCAGGCGGTTGTAGTCGACCCGCTGGAACGGCCCGCGGTACCCGCGCAGCCGGCGGGCCTTGTCGCGGGCGCCCTCGTACAGCGCGACGGCGATGTGGCCGCCGTCGAGCGGCAGCAGCGGCAGCAGGTTGAACAGGCCCACGAACAGGTTGAGGCTCGCCACGATGAGGATCAGGCCGAGCGCCTTGACCCCGGCGGTCTCCTTGCTCGCCAGCACCTCACCGCTGATCCGGCCGACGCCGACGATGCCGACGAAGCCGGCCGGGTCGCGGTCCTTGGAGTAGATGCGCGTGATGCTGCCGAGCTTCTCGGTGACGGTGTCGCGGATGCCGGTGAGGAACAGGACGGCGACGTCGCCGCTGGCCCGCAGGCTCTGGGCCGGCCCGACGCGCACGACGTCGATGCGGGACTGCGGCAGGACGCCGATCGCGCCGGCCATCTCGGGGACGCGGGCGTTGTCCAGGCTGGCCTTCTCGACGGCCGCGGGCGTGACGCGCAGCTGCAGGGTGCGGTCGCCGCGCCGGACGCCGAGGACGACCTCGCGGCCGGGCGCTGCCCGGATCCCCCGCACCAGCGCCTCCGCCCCGCTGAGGGCCTTGCCGTCGAGGCTGGTCACGACGTCGCCCTTGCGCAGGCCGGCGGCGGCCGCCGGGGCCGGGACCGCGCCGGGCAGGTCGCACACGTCGACGGGGTCCGCGCCGGCCTTGGCGGGGGTGGTCGGGTCGGGCGCGACGCACTGGCTGACCGCGCCGACCGCGGGCGCCTGCTCCTTCTGCACCCCGAGGGCGAAGGTCGCGCCGACGACGAGCACGGTGGCGATGAGGAAGTGCATCGTCGAGCCGGCGGCCAGCACGACGACCTTCTGCCGCACGGGGGCCTTGTAGAAGACCCGCTCCTCGTCGCCGGGCTCGACGTCCTCGAGCGGCGTCATGCCGGTGATCTTGACGAAGCCGCCGAGCGGGACGGCCTTCACGCCGTACTCGGTCTCGCCGCGGCGCCGGGAGAACAGCGTGGGGCCGAAGCCGACGAAGAACTGGGTGGCCTTCATGCCGTAGTGGCGGGCGGTGAGGAAGTGCCCGCCCTCGTGGAGGCAGACCGACACGAGCAGCGCGACGAGGAAGCCGAGCGCGCCGGCGAGGTAGACGCCGTGGCCCGACGCCACGAACACGACGACGACGGCGGCCAGCACCCCGAGCGCCGTGACGATGGACCGCGGGGCGACCTCGCCCTCGCTCGGCAGGGAGCTCCCGACCAGTCGCTGAGTCACGCGGACACCCTCTCGACGAGCTCCCGGGCGCGCCGTCGCGCCTCGTCCTCTGTCTCCAACACCTCGGCAAGGGTCGGACGTTCCCTGAACTCGTGCTCGGCCACGACCTGCGCGACGGTGTCGACGATCGCCAGGTAGGGCAGGCGCCCGTCCAGGAACGCCGCCACGCACTCCTCGTTCGCCGCGTTCAGGGCCGCCGGGGCCGTGCCGCCGCGGGTGCCCGCCTCGCGGCACAGCTGCACCGCGGGGAAGGCGACGTCGTCGAGCGGCTCGAAGGTCCACGTCGCGGCGCGGGTCCAGTCCGTGCCGTAGCCGTCGTGGGGCAGCCGGTCGGGCCAGACCAGGCCGAGCGAGATGGGCAGCCGCATGTCGGGGGGGCTGACCTGGGCCAGGGTGGAGCCGTCGGTGAACTCGACCATCGAGTGCACGAGGGACTGCGGGTGCACGACGACGTCGACCCGGTCGTAGGCCAGGTCGAACAGCAGGCTGGCCTCGATGACCTCCAGACCCTTGTTCATCAGGGTGCTGCTGTTGACGGTGACGACCGGGCCCATCGCCCAGGTCGGGTGCTCGAGGGCCTGCGCGGCCGTGACCTCGCCGAGCTGCTC
>JAOPWW010000364.1 GCA_025965495.1 Frankiales bacterium | reverse complement strand
AGGATCGTGGTGACCGCGAGCGGGTGGGTGATGTACGGGTCGCCGCTCTTGCGGCGCTGCCCCTCGTGGAACCGCTCCGCGGTCTCGTAGGCGCGCTGCACGACCTTGAGGTCGGCCTTGGGGTGGTTGGCGTACACCGTGCGGGCCAGCGGCTCGAGCACCGGGGGCAGTCCGCCGGGCTTGGTCGCGGTGGCCGTCAGGCGGGCCAGCCGGGCCCGCATCCGGCGGCCGGTGGGCGGGCCGGAGAAGACGTCGTCCTGCTCGTCGACGGGAGCAGCGGGCGCCGGGAGCTCGGGCGCGGCCGGCTCGGGCGCAGCGACGGGCGTGACGTCAGCAGGCACAGGCGGCTCCTCGTTCGGGACCCCCAGTGTACGGAGGTCCCGACGGTCACGTCTGCAGGAGCGCGTGGACCTCGAGGTCGGGCTCGGCCTGGTGCAGCAGCGCGCGCCCCTCGAGGAAGCCGAGCTCGAGCAGCACCGACAGCCCGACCACCTCGGCCCCAGCCTCCCGGACCAGCCGGCAGGCCGCGGCCGCGGTGCCGCCGGTGGCGAGGACGTCGTCGACGACGAGCACCCGCTCCCCCGGCTGGAGCGCACCCTCGTGCATCTGCAGGACGTTGCTGCCGTACTCGAGGTCGTAGGACGTCTCGAGGGTGGCCAGGGGGAGCTTGCCCGGCTTGCGGACCGGGACGAAGCCCGCTCCGAACTGGTAGGCGACCGGCGCCGCGAGCAGGAAGCCGCGGGCCTCGATGCCGACGACCTTGTCGATCGTGCCGCGCCCGTGGAAGGCGACGACGGCGTCGACCGCGCCGGCGAAGGCGACGTGGTCGGCCAGCAGCGGGCTGATGTCCTTGAAGACGACGCCGGGGGTCGGGAAGTCGGGGACGTCGACGATGCGGGAGCGCAGCAGTGCCTCGAGGTCGAGCACGGTCAGCGCTTCTTGCCGCCGGGACGCCCGGGGCGGCCCTTCTTGCGGTTGGCGCTGCCACCGGCCGGACGCCGGGTCGCGGTAGGTGCGGCGGCGACGGGGGTGGAGCCGGTCCCGACCGCGGCCGTCTCGCCCTTGTCGAGGACGACCGGGGCGGCGGTGCCGGAGCGCGCGGCGGCGGCGGCCCGGTCGGTCCGCGTCCCCCCGCTGCGGCGGGCGAGGACGCGCTGGGTGAGCGCCTTGTACTGCGGCTCGCGCTCCTTGAGCTCCACGAACAGCGGCGTGCACAAGAAGATCGAGGAGTAGGCGCCGGCGAACAGCCCGACGAACAGCGCCAGCGACAGGTCCTTGAGCGTCCCCGCGCCGAGCAGGAACGCGCCGACGAACAGCAGCCCGCTGACCGGCAGCAGGGCGATCAGGGTGGTGTTGACCGACCGCATGAACGACTGGTTGAGCGCCAGCTCGGACGCCTCGGTGTAGGTGGTGGCGCTGCCGCCGGCGATGCCGCGGGTGTTCTCCTGGACCTTGTCGAAGATGACGACGGCGTCGTACAGCGAGAAGCCGAGGATCGTCAGCAGGGCGATGACGGTCGACGGCGTGACGACGAACTGGGTCAGCGAGTAGATCCCGGCGGCGAGCACGAGGTCGTGGAGCAGCCCGATGATCGCGGCGACCGCCATCTTGGGCTCGAACCGGATCGACAGGTAGATGATCACGGCGATGAGGAACCCGATGAGCCCCTGCAGCGCCTTGTTCGTGACCTGCTGACCCCAGGCGGGACCGACGCTGGAGCTGGCGACCTGGTTCTTCGTGACCGGCGGGAAGCGCTCGGTGATGGCCTGGACGACCTGGGGGACCTGCGCGTCGGTGAGCGGGGGCGTCTGGACCCGGAGGTCGGTCGTCGTGCCGCGCCCGACCGTCTGAACGATCGGCTCGTTCAGCTTGAGGTCCTCGAACAGCTGTCGGGCCTGCGAGACCGTGTGCCCGTTCGCCGGCCACTGGAAGGTGGCGCCGCCCTTGAACTCCACGCCCTGGTTGAAGCCGCGGAACAGCATGCTCGCCAGGCTGATGAGCACCAGCACGGTGGCCACGACGTAGAAGCGCTTGCGCTTGGCGATGATCTTGAACTCGGTCTCGCCGCGGTAGAGCCTGCTCGCGATGCCCATCTCAGGCCTCCTGGTCGGTCAGTCGGTCGGGGACGGGACGGCGCACCCGGGGGGTCCGGGGCGCGGTCGCGGGGTCGGGGGCGTTGCGGGGGGCGGCCATGCCGGACACCGTCGGGTTCGTGAACCACGGGAAGCGGGTCAGGAACGACACGAGCGGCCGCGTGAACAGGAAGACCACGGCGATGTCGACGACGGTCGACAGCCCCAGGGTGAACGCGAAGCCGCGGACGGACCCGACCGACAGGAAGTACAGGATCACCGCGGCCAGGAACGAGACGGTGTCCGCCGACAGGATCGTCCGACGGGCGCGCACCCACGCGCGGTCGGCGGCCGACCGCGGCGTCCGACCCTCGCGCACCTCGTCCTTGAGGCGTTCGAAGTACACGACGAAGGAGTCGGCGGTGATGCCGACCGAGACGATGAAGCCGGCGATGCCGGCCAGCGACAGGGCGAAGCCGATCTGCTTGCCGAGGACCGTCACGGCCGCGTAGAGCAGCAGGCCGGACAGGGACAGGCCGAGGACCGTCACGAGCCCCAGCACGCGGTAGTACAGGATCGAGTACACGACGACGGCGAGCAGGCCGAGGCCGCCGGCGATGAGCCCGGCGTGGAGCTGGTCCTTGCCGAGGGTCGCCGAGACGACCTCGACCTGGCTGTTGTCGAACGACAGCGGGAGCGCGCCGTACTTGAGGGTGTTGGCGAGCCGCTGGGAGCTCTTCTGGTCGAAGTTCCCGGTGATCTGGGCGTCGGAGTCGATCCGCTGCTGGATGGTCGGGGCCGACAGCGTGATGCCGTCGAGCACGATCGCGACCTGCTTGTTGATCGTCGCGGCGGTCAGGTTGGTGAACTTGTCCTGGCCCTTGCCCGTGAAGGCGACGACGATCTGCCACTGCGAGCCGGTCTGCTGGTCGAGCGCCGCGGTGGCGCCCTTGACGTCGGTGCCGACGACCTTGGCGACGTCGAGGTGGTACTTGACCGCACCGTCGTCGGAGCAGGACACGATCGGCTGCTCGGGCTTGTCGTTGGAACCGCCGGCGCGGGCGTCCTTGTTGCTGCAGTCCAGCGCGGCGAACGCGGCCGGCGAGTACGGGTCACCGCTCTTGACGGCCGGACCGGCCGCGGCCGACGGGCTGGCGGCGGGGGTGGCGCCCGCGGCCGCCTTGGCCGCTGCAGCCTTCGCGGCGGCGGCCTTGACCGCAGCAGCCTTCACCGCAGCAGCCTTCACCGCAGCAGCCTTCGCCGCAGCCGCCTTGGCCGCGGCGGTCTGGGGGGCCGGCGTGGCCTGCGTGATCAGGCCCTCGGGCAGGACGCGCTTGCGCGCGGCGGACGGGGCCGGCACGACCTGGGTCGTGGCGGCCGGCGCCGGGGCCTCCGAGGTCTTCGCGGTCGCCTGCGGGGCGGCGCTCGCCGCCGGCGTCGGTGTGACGGGCGGCTTGGCGTTCGGGTCGCCGGCGGCGGTATCGAGGACCTCGCGGAAGCGCAGCTGGGCGGTCTGCGACAGCGACTTGAGCGAGTCGCGGGTGCCGCCGGGGACCGAGACCACGATGTTGCTGCCCTGCGTCACGACCTCCGCCTCGGCGACGCCGAGGCCGTTGACGCGCTGCTGGATGATCTGCACCGCGGTCTGCAGCTGGTCGGCGCGCGGGGCCTTGCCCGAGTCGGTGCGGGGCGTCAGGACGACGCTGGCACCGCCCTGCAGGTCCAGGCCGAGGCGCGGCTTGAGCAGGGCGCTGCCGGGTCCGCCGAGGAAGACGATCGCGTAGAGCGCCGCCAGCAGCAGGGCCAGGACGCCGAAGTAGCGGCCGACGTGCAGCTGCCCTCGCGACTGGGGTCCGCGGGAGGGGGTGCCGGGTCGTGCCACGAGGCGGGGTCTCCTTGCTCGGGCCGGCTGCCGGGGTGGCGGCGCGGCGCGGGGGGCGTGCGGGTGGGGCGTGGTGGTGCGGGTACCAGCCGGGGCGGGGACCTGCGGGCGGTGCGTGCAGCCGGGCGCCGAGCGTGTGCCTGCCGCCCGGAGGACGAGCGGGACGACGTGCGCGTGCCCGAGGCTAGGGCTGCGCCACCGCTGCGAGGGCCGGCCGGGGCAGTGCGCGGCCGGTCACGGCACCAGGACGTGGACGTTCGACCGGCCGAGTGTACGGGCCGGGACCCCCTGGAGCGGCCGTGCGACGCGCTACCCGGCCTCGCCCGGCATCTCGAGGGGCAGCACCGGCGCCCCGACCGGGCCCGGCGGGCGCAGCCCCAGGTGCTGCCAGGCGGCCGGCGTCGCGACCCGGCCCCGGGGGGTGCGCAGCACCAGGCCGCTGCGGACCAGGAACGGCTCGGCGACCTCCTCGACCGTCTCGCGCTCCTCGCTCACGGCCACCGCGAGGGTGGACAGGCCGACGGGACCGCCCCCGAAGCGGTGGACGAGCGCCTCCAGCACCGCGCGGTCGAGCCGGTCCAGGCCGAGGTCGTCGACGTCGTAGACGGCCAGGGCGTCCCGCGCGACCTGCAGGTCGACGCGTCCCCCTGTCCGGACCTCGGCGTAGTCGCGGACCCGGCGCAGCAGGCGGTTGGCGATGCGGGGCGTGCCTCGGGACCGGCCGGCGATCTCGGCGCCGGCGGCGGGCTGCAGCGGGACGCCGAGCAGCCGGGCGCTGCGGTCCAGGACCAGCTCGAGCTCGGCCGGCGTGTAGGCCTCCATGTGCGCGGTGAACCCGAACCGGTCGCGCAGCGGGCCGGTGAGCAGGCCGGACCGGGTGGTGGCGCCGACCAGGGTGAACGGCGCGACGTCGAGCGGGATCGCGGTGGAGCCGGGTCCCTTGCCCACGACGACGTCGACCCGGAAGTCCTCCATGGCCGTGTAGAGCAGCTCCTCGGCGGGGCGGGCCACGCGGTGGACCTCGTCGATGAACAGCACGTCGCCCTCGACCAGGCTGCTCACCAGCGCGGCGAGGTCGCCGGCCCGCTCCATCGCCGGTCCGCTCGTGACGCGCAGACCGACGCCCAGCTCGTTGGCGATGATCATCGCCAGGGACGTCTTGCCCAGGCCGGGCGCGCCGGACAGCAGGACGTGGTCCGGGGGCCGGCCGCGGCGCTTGGCGCTCTCCAGGAAGTAGCCGAGCTGGGCCCGGACCCGCTCCTGGCCGACGAAGTCGTCGAGGGTGCGGGGGCGCAGGGCCGCCTCGACCCGCTCGTCGTCGGCCCCGGCCTCGGCCCGGACCAGGTCCTCGTCGGGGGTCACGCGCGTCCCAGCAGGGCCAGGGCGGCGCGCAGCAGCGCGGGGACGTCGGCGTCGGTCGCGTCGGGGTGCTCGTCGGCCAGCCGGGCGACGACGTCGTCGGCCTGGTTCTGGCTCCAGCCGAGCCCCACGACCGCGCCCGCGAGGGTCTCCCGCCAGGACGGCAGCGTGGTCGGGGTGGGAGCGGACCCGACGAGCGGTCCGACCTTGTCCTTGAGCTCGAGGACCATCCGCTGGGCGCCCTTCTTGCCGATGCCCGGCACCTGCACGAGCACGGCGAGGTCCTCCGTCAGCAGGGCCCGGCGCACGGTGTCGGGGGTGTGGTGGGCCAGGACGGCCTGCGCGAGCCGCGGACCCACGCCGGAGGACGTCTGCAGCAGCTCGAACAGGGAGCGCTCGTCGTCGTCGGCGAAGCCGTAGAGCGTGAGGCTGTCCTCGCGGACCACCAGGGTGGTCGCCAGGCGCGCGTCGTCGCCCACGCGCAGGCGCAACCGCGTCCCGGGCGTCGTCTGGACCGCGAGCCCCACTCCCCCGACCTCGACGACGACGCCGTCGGGCAGCAGGCCGGTGACGGTCCCGGCCAGGCTGGCGATCACTGTTCGCTCACCTGTTCGACCTTAGGAGGCGGTGCGGGCCGCCGCGGTCAGGCGCGCCGCCGCCTCGGCCAGCTTCGCCTGGGCGGGTGCCCGCCAGAGGTGGCAGATCGCGAGGGCGAGGGCGTCCGCGGCGTCGGCGGGCTTCGGCGGGCCGGGCAGGCGCAGCAGCCGCGCGACCATCGCCCCGACCTGCGCCTTGTCGGCGCGGCCCGACGCCGGAGGAGG
>JAOPWW010000328.1 GCA_025965495.1 Frankiales bacterium | reverse complement strand
GCGAGCTCGATCTTGTGTTGGGAGCGGGCATCACCCGCGAGTACGTCCACTACGACATCGCGCTCGAGACCGAGTTCGAGGGCTCGCTGGTCGACGCGATGGTCGCCTCGCTCAAGGCCGAGGACGCTGGGGCCCGCCCGGTGCCCTACACGCTCTCGGGCGGCACCGACGCCAAGAGCTTCAGCCGGCTGGGGATCCGCGGGTTCGGGTTCGCCCCGCTCCGCCTGCCGGCCGACCTGGACTTCTCGGGCATGTTCCACGGCGTCGACGAGCGCGTTCCGCTCGAGAGCCTGAAGTTCGGCACCCGGGTGCTGGACCGGTTCCTCGACCTCTGCTGAGTGGCCCGGCTCACCCTCGGTCCGCGGACACGTCGGGTGACCGTCGGGCAGGATGCTTCGCGTGCCTGACGCGACCTACGAAGACCGCCCCTGGGGCAACTACACCGTCCTGAGCGACGCCGACGACTGCAAGGTCAAGCGGATCGTCGTGACGGCCGGACACCGGCTGAGCTACCAGCGCCACCAGCACCGGTCCGAGCACTGGTTCGTCGTCAGCGGGACCGCCACCGTGACGCTGGACGGCGTCGACCGCACCCTGACGGCGGGCGACGCCGTCGACGTGCCCGTCGGCACGGCGCACCGGATCAGCAACCAGGGCGCCGAGCCGGTCGTGTTCGTCGAGGTCCAGCACGGGACGTCGTTCGGCGAGGACGACATCGAGCGGCTCGAGGACGACTACGGCCGCAGCGCCCCTACCGGTTGAGCTCGTACCCGTGGCGGACCGCCGTGATCTTCGCTCCGTGACCCAGCAGGGCCGCCACGACCGCCACCACGGCGGACAGGACCAGCCAGACCGCCAGCACTTCCAGGACCATGACCACGGCTCGCCCCCCGGTGAGATGACGACGACGTGTCGACTCCGTCACCCTAGGGCTGCGCCGCACGGATGCACGTCGGGGAGCCGAACGGCCCACGGATACGTCGCGCAGAAGGGGACAGAGCCGCGGCTCAGGTCATGAACGGGGGCATGGGGTGCTCTCGCACCCGGCGCCGGACGGTGACCTCGCGGCGGCCGTCGGCCCAGATCCGGTGCGCCGCGAGCTCCCAGTCGCCGAACTCGGCGTGGAGCACGAGCAGCTCGCGGGTCTTCTGCCGGTCGGCGTCGGCCGGGATGGGGACCCGGCGGTACTCGTACTCGGCCACGCGTCCAGGGTAGGCCAGCTGATGCTGGTGCACGAGGGCTCCGCTTCGGCCAGACTGACCGGGTGTCCGATCCTCACGACGTGCTCGGGCTCGAGCCCGGCGCGGACGTCGAGGTGGTTCGCCAGGCGCATCGGCGGCTCGTGAAGGCGCTGCACCCGGACCGTGGCGGCTCCCGCGTGCTGTTCGAGCAGGTCCAGACGGCCTACGAGGACCTGACCGACGTCGCGGCTCCCGTCGCGAGGCCCGATCCTCAGGCCGACCCTCCTGTCGTGCCGATGCGCAAGGGCCTGCTGTTGGAGCTGCGGGGCAAGCCGAAGGAGCAGTGGGTGGTCGAGGGTCTTCTCGCGGCACAGCTGTCCATCGGCGGGGTCGGCCTGCTCGCCGTCGTGCTGCGCTGAGTTCAGCGGCGCGCGAGCAGCCCCGTCAGGTAGGTCCCGTAGCCGCTCTTGGCCAGCGGGGCGGCGAGCCGCTCGAGCTGGGCGTCGTCGATGAAGCCCTCGCGCCAGGAGATCTCCTCCAGGCACCCGATCTTGAGGGCCTGCCGCTCCTCGATGACCTGCACGAACTGCCCCGCTTGCATGAGCGAGGCGAACGTGCCCGTGTCGAGCCAGGCGGTGCCGCGGTCCATGACGGCGACCTGCAGCTTGCCCTGCGCCAGGTAGACGTTGTTGACGGTCGTGATCTCGAGCTCGCCCCGCTCGCTCGGCTCGATGCCCGCGGCGATGTCGAGGACGTCGTTGTCGTAGAAGTACAGGCCGACGACGGCGTAGTTGCTCCGGGGCTTGTCGGGCTTCTCCTCCACCGAGACGGCCCTGAGGTCCGTGTCGAACTCGACGACGCCGTACCGCTCCGGGTCGGCGACGTGGTAGGCGAAGACCGCCCCGCCGTCGACCTCGCGGTACTGCTTGAGCTGCCGGCCGAACTCGTGACCGTAGAAGATGTTGTCGCCCAGCACCAGGCTGACCCGGTCGTTCCCGACGAAGTCGCGGCCGAGGAGGAACGCCTCGGCGAGGCCGTTCGGCTCGGGCTGGACGGTGTAGGTGAACGAGCAGCCGTACTGCGAGCCGTCGCCGAGGAGCCGGACGAACTGCTCCTGGTCGTGCGGTGTGGTGATGATGAGGATGTCCTGGATGCCCGCGAGCATGAGCGTGGACAGCGGGTAGTGGATCATCGGCTTGTCGTAGACGGGCAGCAGCTGCTTGCTGACCCCCTGCGTGAGCGGGTACAGCCGCGTACCGGAACCACCTGCGAGAACGATGCCCTTCATAGGGGCGGACCCTAGTCGCTCAGAGTTGCTCGACGGCCTCGCGGAGCAGCCCCGCGAGCCGGGTCCGGCGCGGCTGCGCACCTACTTCTCGCACCGCCCGCACGACCGCGGCCCCCGCCGAGGTGACCACCGACAGGTGCCGCTGCGCCCGCGTGAACGCCGTGTAGACCAGCGGCCGCGACAGCAGCATCCCGGCCTCTGCCGGCAGCACGGCGACGACGGCGGGGAACTCCGACCCCTGCGCCCGGTGCACGGTCACGGCCCACCCGTGCACGAGGTCGCTCACCGACGCCGCCGCGACGTCGACCGGCCCGCTCGCGAAGGTCACGACCAGGCCGCGGTCCTTGGTGCCCGTCACCGTCCCGAGGTCGCCGTTGGCCCAGCCGTCCTCGAGGTGGTTCGCCGTCGCGACGACCCGATCGCCGACGTCGAACCCGCCCACGGCGCCTGAGCCCGGGTTGAGCTTGGCCTTGAGTGCGGCGTTGAGCGCGATCGTCCCGGCCGCTCCCTTGTGCACCGGCGTCACGACCTGCACGTCCGACGCCGGCACGCCCAGCACGCGGGGGATCGAGTCGGTGACGAGCTGCACCGTCCGGTGCGCCGCCTCCTCCGCCGACTGCGCCCGCACGACGACGACCTCGCGGGTCGGGTCGTCGACCGCCGGCAGCTCGCCCCCGCGCACCGCCGTCGCCAGCCGCGCGATGCTGCCGCCCGCCTCCGACCGGTACAGGGTCGACAGCGAGGTGACGGGGACCGCGCCGCTGTCGACCAGGTCGCCGAGCACGCGGCCGGCGCCGATCGAGGGCAGCTGGGCGGCGTCGCCGACGAGCAGCAGGTGGCCGCCGTCGGGCACCGCCTCGACCAGGGCGGCGGCGAGCTCGGTGTCGAGCATGGAGGCCTCGTCGACGACGACGACCTGCTCGTCGAGCGGCCAGGCCTCGCCCCGCGTGAAGGTGCCGGTGGTGCCGACGGCCCCGAGCAGCCGGTGCAGGGTCGTCGCGGGGGAGCCGCAGAGCTCCTCGAGCCGCTTGGCGGCCCGCCCGGTGGGGGCGGCCAGCGCGACCGACTTCCCCCGGGCCTGCGCCAGCTTCACCAGGGCGGCCACCGTGCGGCTCTTGCCCGTGCCGGGCCCGCCGGTCAGGACGCTCACCCCGGACGTCATGGCGACGGCGACCGCGGCCTTCTGCGCGTCGTCGAGGTCCTTGCCGACGGCGTTCACGGCGGCCGGGTCGGCGAGCGGCTCGGCGGTGGCGAGCAGCCGGGCGAGGCCCTCGGCGACGGCCTCCTCGGCGATGGCGTACCGCACCAGCGACGCCGCGCCGTCCTCGGTGATCGCGACGCGGTCGCCGTCGTCGGCTGCTCGGAGGGCGGCCTCGGCGTCCTCCCAGCCCTCGGCGGCCAGGCCGCGGGCGACGTCGGGCAGCGGCAGGCAGGTCGAGCCGTCACGCGCTGCCCGGGTCAGCAGGGAGGCGACGAGGGAGGCGCCGCGCCGCGGGTCGGACGCCGACGCGCCGGGGAGCAGCGACCGGGCCAGGGTGTCCGCCTCCGCCAGCCGCACTCCGGGGACGTCCAGGAGCCGCCAGGGGTCCTGGGCCAGGAGCGCCGCCGACTCCTTCCCGTGCGCCCGCACGGCCCCGCCCGCGAGCTTGACGGGCAGACCGGCCTCGAGCAGCAGCCCGGCGACCTCGTAGGCGGGGGCGGCGTCGGCGAAGGTCTTGACGAGCCGCTCGGCCCGCATCGGCGACACCCCGGGCAGGGACTGCAGGCGGCGCAGCGTGACGTCGTCGGGGGACGTGATGGCGGCCTCGGGCAGGGCCGCGGCCAGCGTGCTGCCCAGGCCCGGCCAGAGCAGGGCCTCGGCGAACGCTTGGAGCAGGGCCACCTAGTCCTCGAGGTCGTCCGA
>JAOPWW010000317.1 GCA_025965495.1 Frankiales bacterium | reverse complement strand
CCGGACGAGCACTGGACGGTCGTGCGGCTGTCGCTGCCGGACGACCTCGCCCGCTACGTCGTCGAGAAGGGCTCCATCACCGTCGACGGCGTCAGCCTGACGGTCAGCGCCGTCGGCGAGGACTGGTTCGAGGTCAGCCTCATCCCCACCACCCTCGGCCTGACCACGCTCGGCAGCCGAGGCCCCGGCGACGTCGTCAACCTCGAGGTCGACGTCATGGCCAAGTACGTCGAGAAGCTCCTGCTGTCCGGGGTCGTCCCGGGCAGCGGCACTCCCCAGGCCAGTTGAGAGGCGCGCTGTGACCAAGCTCGACACCGTCGACCGCGCGATCGAGGAGATCAAGGCCGGCAAGGCCGTGATCGTCGTCGACGACGAGGACCGCGAGAACGAGGGCGACCTCATCTTCGCGGCCGAGATGGCCACGCCCGAGCTCGTCGCCTTCATGGTCCGCTACACCAGCGGCTACATCTGCGTGAGCCTGACCGAGGAGGACTGCGAGCGGCTCGACCTGCCGCCGATGTACCCCGTCAACCAGGACAAGCGCCGGACCGCCTACGGCGTGACCGTGGACGCGCGCGAGGGCGTGACGACGGGCATCAGCGCGACCGACCGCGCCCGCACGATCACCATGCTGGCCTCGGCCGAGTCGGGGCCGTCGGACTTCACCCGGCCCGGTCACGTCGTGCCGCTGCGCGCCGTCAAGGGCGGGGTCCTGCGACGCGCGGGCCACACCGAGGCCGCCGTCGACCTGTCCCGCCTGGCGGGGCTGTCCAGCGCCGGCGTGCTGTGCGAGGTCGTCAGCCAGAAGGACGAGGGCGACATGGCGCGCCTGGACGAGCTGCGGGCCTTCGCCGACGAGCACGGCCTCGCGCTCATCTCCATCGCCGACCTCATCGCCCACCGTCGCCGCTTCGAGAAGCAGGTCGAGCGGGTCGCCGAGGCCAAGATCCCGACGGACCACGGGACGTTCCTGGCGGTCGGCTACGACAGCGTGCTCGACGGCGTCGAGTCGGTCGCGCTCGTCAAGGGCGACCTCGGCGGGGGCGAGGACGTGCTGGTCCGAGTCCACTCCGAGTGCCTCACCGGCGACGTCTTCGGCAGCCGCCGCTGCGACTGCGGCCCGCAGCTCGACGCCGCCCTGGCCGCCGTCGACGCCGAGGGCCGCGGGGTCGTGCTCTACGTCCGCGGGCACGAGGGCCGGGGGATCGGCCTCATGCACAAGCTGCAGGCCTACCAGCTGCAGGACGCCGGGGCCGACACCGTCGACGCCAACCTCGAGCTGGGCCTGCCCGCGGACGCCCGCGACTACGGCACGGGCGCGCAGATCCTCGTCGACCTCGGCATCAAGAGCATGCGCCTGCTGACGAACAACCCCACCAAGCGGGCGGGCCTGGAGGGCTACGGCCTGGAGATCACCGGCCGCGTGCAGCTGCCGGTCCACGCCACGCCGGAGAACCTGCGCTACCTCAAGACCAAGCGCGACCGGATGGGCCACGACCTGCCCGGCCTGGCCGCCTTCGAGCAGGAGGCGACCGAGGCCAGCGCCTCCGCCCTGGACGACCTGCCCACCCAGGTCCAGCGGTGAGCGGCGCCGGGGCCCCGGTCCTGCGGACGGTCGACGCCCACGGGCTGTCCCTCGCCGTCGTCGCGACCCGCTGGCACGTGCAGATCACCGACGCGCTGCTGGCGTCGGCCCTGCGCACCGCCGCGGAGTGCGGCATCCAGGAGCCGACGGTCGTGCGGGTCCCCGGCGCCGTCGAGCTGCCCGTCGTCGCCCAGGCGCTGGCCGGGACCCACGACGCCGTCGTCGCCCTGGGCGTCGTCGTGCGGGGCGGGACGCCGCACTTCGAGTACGTCTGCGACGCCGTGACCCAGGGCCTGACCCGGGTCGCGCTCGACAGCCACACCCCCGTCGGCAACGGCGTCCTCACCACCAACGACGAGCAGCAGGCGCTCGACCGGGCGGGGCTGCCCGGCAGCCCCGAGGACAAGGGGCGCGAGAGCGTGCTCGCCGCCCTGGAGACCGCCCTGCTGCTGAAGGCCCTCCGCACCGGCACCTACCAGAAGGACTGACGTGCTCTCCCTCGTCCTGCCCAAGGGCTCGCTCGAGAAGCAGTGCCTCGAGCTGTTCGACGCCGCCGACCTCACCGTCATCCGGGGCGGCGACCGCGACTACCAGGCCCGCGTCGACGACCCCCGGATCGACCGCGTCCGCTTCCTGCGACCGCAGGAGATCCCGACCTACGTCGAGCAGGGGATCTTCGACCTGGGGATCAGCGGCCACGACTGGGTCACCGAGACCGGCGCCGACGTCGTCAGCCTCGGTGAGATCGGCGGCGGACGGGCCGGCGAGGCGCTGGTCAGCGTCGTGCTGGCCGTGCCCAAGGAGTCTCCCTGGAACAGCGTCAAGGACCTGCCGGCCGGCGTGCGGATCTCCACCGAGATGCCCGAGACGACCAAGCGGTTCCTGGCCGAGAACGGCGTCGACGGCCGGGTGTTCACCAGCCACGGCGCGACCGAGGCGAAGATCCCGGACATCGTCGACGCGATCGTCGACCTGACCGAGACCGGCTCGAGCCTGCGCAAGGCGGGGCTGAAGATCATCGACACCCTGCTGACCAGCCGGACCCAGCTGCTGGCCAACAAGCAGGCCTACGCCGACCCGGCCAAGCGCGCCGCGATGGACGACATCACGCTGCTGCTCCAGGGGGCGCTCCGGGCCCGCGGCCACGTCCTGCTCAAGCTCAACGTCCCCGACAGCGGCCTGCAGGCGGTGCTCGCCGAGCTCCCGGCCATGAGCAGCCCGACCGTCATGCCGCTCGCCTCGGGCGACATGAAGGCGGTCGAGACCGTCGTGCCGAAGAAGGGCGTCAACACGCTCATCCCGGCGCTCAAGGCCGCCGGGGCGCGCGACGTGCTCGAGCTGCCGATCAGCAAGATCGTCGAGTAGTGGCCGCGGCCTGCGCGCCGCGACGGTGAGCCTGCGCCTGGGCAAGCTCGCTGTCGGCCTGGTGCTGTTCGGGGTCGGGCTGTGGCTCGGGCTGGTCGCCGACCTCGGGGTCGGCCCCTGGGACGTCCTCACCGGCGGGCTGTCCCAGCACCTGCACACGCCGTTCGGCCGCACCGCCATCGGCATCTCCGTCGTCGTGCTGCTGGTGGGGCTGCTGTGCCGGGTCCGGCCCGGGTTCGGCACCGTCTGCAACGTGTTCGTGGTCGGGGCGACCGTCGACGTCCTGCTGGGCCAGGGCTGGCTGGAGCACCTCGGCGACGAGGCCGTGCCCCTGCGGCTGCTCGCGACGGCCGGCGGCATCGCGACCGTCGCCGCGGGGTCGGCCCTCTACCTCGGCGCGCACCTCGGGCCCGGGCCCCGCGACGGGCTGATGGTCGCCCTGGTGCAGCGCACCGGCTGGACCGTCGGGCGCTGCCGCGCGCTGCTCGAGTGCGCCGTCCTGGTCGTGGGGGTCGCCCTCGGCGGGCCCGTCGGGCTCGGCACGCTCGCGTTCGCCGTGGGGATCGGCCCCGCCGTCCAGGTCGCCTTCCGCGTCCTGCGCCAGACGCCGGTCCGCCGGCTCGAGGGAGGCACCGCGTGAGCGAGGTCCCGACCGTCGTCGTCCGCCCCGTGCGCCTGGTCCGCGTGTGCTGGGCGGTGGCCGCCCTGGTCGTCGTCGTGTTCGCCGCCCTGGCGCTGCTGCTGCCGACGGGGCAGAGCGAGAGCGCGAGCTTCGGGCTCACCGACCAGATCGCCTTCTTCGTGATCGGCTGCCTGGTCGCCGCCGTGCCGGCCGCCTTCACCCGGGTGCGGGTCGCCGCGGACGCCCGGGGGGTCTTCGTCCGCAACGGGTTGGGCGAGCGCTTCCTGCCGTGGGAGGTGGTCGTCGGGGTGCAGCTGCCGCCGGGGGCGCCGTGGGCGCAGCTCGGGCTGCAGGACGACGAGACCGTCGCGCTGCTGGCCGTGCAGGCGAACGACAAGGAGCACGCCGTCGAGGCCGTCCTCGCGCTGCGCCGGGCCCACGCCGCCGCCCGCGACCGGAGCCGCGACCCGCTCTAGGGCGCGCCGGGACGGGCAGGAGCCGGACAGCGGGGCGGTCCTCGGGACAGACTGTGCGCAGTCAACGCTCGTGCCCCGGCCCAGGGGTGCCGAAACCCTGGACGTGGACATGCCTGTGAAGACCCTGCTCGCCGCCTCCCTGACGGCGCTCGTCGCCGTCGCCGGCTCCGCCGCCGCGTCCCTGCCCGACGCCGGGACCGACGTCGTCGGCACCGTCAGCACGCGGCTGGTCGCCGCCCCGACCCAGGTCGAGGCCCCGCGGCCGGCTGCGACGGCGAGCCTCGGCAGCCGGGTGTCGTCCGCCCTGTCCACCTCCACCGCCCGGACCGTCTCGGCCGCGGTCGACGTCGACGGCCTGGGCGCGGTCCTGCGCCGGGACGCCGCGCACTCGCTGCCGCCGGCGTCGACCGAGAAGTCCTACGTCGTCTCGGCCGCCCTGCTCGCCCTCGGCGGCGACGCCCGGCTGACGACCGAGGTCGCGGCCACCGCCACCAGCACCGCCGGCGTCCTGCCCGGCGACCTGTGGCTCGTCGCCGGCGGCGACCCGTACCTGACCAAGGCGGGCCTGCGGGCGCTCGCCAAGGCGGTGCACGACGCCGGCGTCACCGTCGTGCAGGGCGACGTCGCGCTCGACGACAGCCGCTACGACGCCCTGCGCCGCAACCCGGGCTGGAAGAGCAGCTGGGTCCCGGGCGAGCTCGGACCGCTGTCCGCCTTCGCCCTCGACCGCAACGCCTACCGCACCGACAGCGCCTACCTGCGCGACCCCGCCCTGCCGAACGCCGTCGTGTTCCGCGACGACCTGAAGGCCGAGGGCGTCGTCGTGCAGGGGAGCGTGAAGCGCAGCCGCCGCCCGGCAGCCGCGACCACGGTGGCGCAGCGGGTCTCCGGGCCGCTGACCGCGATCACCTCGCGGCTGCTCAAGGCCTCGGACAACTTCGCTGCCGAGATGCTGCTCAAGGAGGTCGGCAAGACCGCCGGCGGCGAGGGCAGCAGCAAGGCGGGCGTGGCGACCGTCAAGCAGGTCCTGGGCGAGCAGGGCGTGCCCTTCGGCGCCGCGACCGACGGCTCCGGCCTGTCCAGCTACGACCGCCAGACGGCGGTCGGGCAGCTCGCGCTGCTGCGTGCTCTCGGCGCCTCCCCGGTCGCGGACCAGCTCCGGGCTGCCCTGCCGCTGGCCTGCGTCGACGGGACGCTCAAGAAGCGGATGTGCGGGACGGCCGCCGCCCGCAACGTCGCCGCCAAGACCGGCACCCTGTCCGGGGTCGCCAACCTCAGCGGGTACGCCACCACCCGCAGCGGCCGCGCCGTGCGCTTCGCGTTCGTGCTCACCGGCGTCCGCGACTCCGCCAAGGCCCGCGCCGCGATCGACCGCGCCTGCGTGCTCCTGGCGAGCAGCACCGACTGACCCGCCGCTAGCGTGCCGGGGGTGAGCGACGCGCGCCCCCTGCCCTGGGACCGTCCCGGCGGCAAGCCGCTGCCGGGCGGGCCGCCCGACGACGGCTCGGTCGACCCTCGGCTGGCCGCCGCCCTGGCCGCTTCCGACGGCTCGCCCGCGTCCCGGGCGGAGGTCCTCGCGGCGCTCGCCGGTGCCCGCGTGTTCGTGGCGATCCGGGCGGAGGCGACGTCGGTGGAGACGCCCGAGGGCGGCCTGCGCCGTGAGTCGACCGCCGAGATGTCGATCGTGTGCCTGCGGTCCTCCGACGGCGTCCTCGCGGTCCCGGTGTTCAGCGACGGGCACGAGGTCCAGCGCTGGCAGGCCGACGCGCGGCCCGTGCCGCTGCCCGGTCCGCAGGCCTGCGCCTCGGCGCGGGTGCAGGGCGCCGACCTGCTGCTGCTGGACCCCACCGGCGCGGCCTTCGTGGCGACGGCGGGGGAGCTGCGGGCGCTGGCCGAGGGCTACGTCCCGGTCCCCGGCAGTGACGGCCTGGAGGCCCGGCGTTCCGACAGCCCGCTCACGACGCCGGCCGTCCCGGTGCCGTCCGCCCTGGTGGAGGCCCTCGCCGAGGCGCTGCGGGACGAGCCCGTCACGACCGCCCGCCTCCTCGAGGGCCCGGACGGGCTGGTCCTCGGGGTCTGCGGCCCGGCCCTGGAGGCCGCCGGCCTGGCGGCCCTGGCGGGGCGCGTCCTCGAGCGGTGTCGGGCCGCGCTGCCGCCCGAGGGGCTCGACCTGACCCGGGTCGAGCCCGAGGGGCCGGGCCAGCCGGTCCCGCTGGCGCGCCGCCGCGGACTGCTCAGACGCGGCCGGTGAGCCGCTCGCCCGGCCCCTCGCCGGGCGCGTCGGGCTCGGAGGAGGCCTCGCGGAAGGCCCGCTGCAGCGCCTGCAGGCCGTCGCGGAGCGGCGCGGCGTGGATGCCGAGGTCGGGACGGGCGGCGGTGACCAGGCCGGCGAGCGCGGTGATGAGCTTGCGGGCCTCGTCGAGGTCCAGCGCTGCCGGGCCCTCCTCGCCGAGGCCGGTCTTGACCGCGGCGGCGCTCATGAGGTGGACGGCGGTGGTGGCGATGACCTCGGCCGCCGGGACGTCGGCGAGGTCGCGCTCGGCAGAGGGCCCAGCAGAGGTCTCAGCAGAGGGCCCAGCAGAGGTCCCAGCAGAGGGCGGAGCAGGGGAGGTCGGCGCGGGCTGCTCGGAGGGGTTCACCCTGCTACGCTCGCAGACGCGACCCGGCTCCTGTGCGCCGCCCTGCTCCGGCAGGACGGCACCGGGGGTCGTCAAGCGGAGGTCCCACCTCCCACCCTGTCCGCCGCTCTGCACGTCAGGCGCCAGGGTCCGGTCCGGCCCCACCTGCTGGAGACAGCGGGTCGTGGGCCGTGTCGTCCCTGTCGGGACGGCTGACCTGGTGGGCCCTGCGCTGAGCGCGGGGCCCTTCTTCGTGAGGGCTCCCGGGACGCACGCACACCCTGCCCCCCATCGAGGAGACCCCTTATCAGCGCTGAGCCCCGCATCAACGACCGGATCCGTGTGCCCGAGGTCCGGCTGGTCGGCCCTGCCGGCGAGCAGGTCGGCATCGTCGCGCTCCACGAGGCCCTCAAGCTGGCCCAGGAGAACGACCTCGATCTGGTCGAGGTGGCGCCGATGGCGCGTCCGCCCGTCTGCAAGCTCATGGACTACGGCAAGTTCAAGTACGAGACGGCGCAGAAGG
>JAOPWW010000296.1 GCA_025965495.1 Frankiales bacterium | reverse complement strand
AAGCAGCTCAAGGGCATCCCGTGCTTCGCCGGCGCCACCATCCTCGGCGACGGCCGGGTGGCCCTCATCCTCGACGTCCTGGCGCTGGCCCAGCAGGCGAACGTCCTCACGGCCGGCCGCGACCGCGCCCACGTGGACCGCAGCGCCCGTGGCGACGCCGCCGCCTCCACCGTCCAGGCCCTGCTCGTGGTCAAGCTGGGGGAGGAGCGCCGGATGGCGATCCCGCTGGCGATGGTCACGCGCCTGGAGGAGTTCACCGTCGCGTCGGTCGAGCACGTCGGCTCCCGCGAGGTCGTCCAGTACCGCGGCCAGATCCTGCCGCTGGTGCGCCTGTCGACCTTCCTCGGTGCCGGCTGGACCGATCCGGAGGCCACCGGGAACCTACAGGTCGTCGTCTACAGCGAGGCCGGCCGCAGCGTCGGCCTGGTCGTCGACGCGATCCTCGACATCGCCGAGGAGACCCTCGTCGCGACCAGCGACCTCGACGACCACGGGCTCACCGGCTCCGCTGTCGTGCAGGAGCACATCACCGAGTTCCTCGACGTCCGCTCGGCCATCCTCGCCGCGGACCCCCACTTCTACGACGAGGCGGCCTTCGCATGACCGGCGCAACGCTGACCAGCACCCAGCAGTTCACGACCTTCGTCCTGGACGGCCACCTGTTCGGCGTCGAGGTCGAGACGGTGCAGGAGGTCATCCGCTACCAGGAGATGACCCGGGTGCCCCTGGCCCCCGGCGCCGTCGGCGGCCTCATCAACCTGCGCGGCCAGGTCATCACCGCGCTCGACCTCCGGCGCCGGCTGGGCATGCCCGACCGCGCCGAGGGCGTGCTCCCGATGAACGTCGTCGTGCGCACCGAGGAGGGCGTCGTCAGCCTGCTCGTCGACCAGATCGGTGACGTCATCGAGACCGACCCGGCGCACTTCGAGTCGCCCCCCGACACCGTCACGCTCGCCGCCCGCGACCTCATCCGCGGCGCCTACAAGCTCGACGGCGCTCTCCTGCTCGCCCTCGACGTCCCCAAGGCCGTCGAGCTCTGAGTCTGCTCCACCCGCACGACCCCCCTCGCGCCCGGCCCCGCGCAGCCCTGCCCCCTCACAGAAGGTCGACATGACAGACATCGCCCGCGCGGGCAACCCCGCCACCCGCTTCTTCGCCGACCGCACGGTCGGCACCAAGATCCTCATCAGCGTCGGCGCCCTCGCCGTCGTGGCCGGCGCCGTCGGCGTCGTGTCCGTGAACGGCCTCGGCCAGCTGGAGTCCCGGGCCACGCTGCTCGCCGACAGCAACGTCCCCTCCGTCGACGCGATCGGGGACATCCGCTTCGACGCGGTGCAGAGCCGCACCGACGTCCTCAACCACGCCGTCAGCCAGGACAAGGCCGCCAAGGCGAAGTACGAGCAGGCGCTGCAGGCCGACGACGAGCAGCTCACCAAGGACGTCGCGTTCTACAGGACGACGCACCCGGCCGCCCTGCCGCTGGTCGAGCAGTTCGTCGAGGTCTGGACGCAGTACCAGGACGTCCGGGCGACCGGGATGCTCCCCGCCAGCCGGGCGAACGACATGGCCGCGTTCCAGAAGGTCCGCGACCAGCAGGCCGGACCCCTGGCCACGAAGGCCGTGGGCCTGCTGGCCGACGCCGCCACGGCCGAGCAGGCCGACGCGCAGAAGAACAAGGCGTCGGCGCTGTCCACGGCGAGCAGCGCGAAGCGCTCGGTCGTCGTGCTGCTGGTCCTCGGCCTGCTGGCCGGCATCGGGCTCGCCCTGTTCGTCAGCGCGCTCATCACCCGGCCGCTGGCCCGGGTGTCGGAGGTGCTCAAGGCGCTGGCCCAGGGCGACCTGACCAAGAAGGCCGACGTCGACGCCCGCGACGAGGTCGGGCGGATGGCCGGCGACCTCAACGTCGCCGTCGACAGCGTGCGCGACGCCGTCGCGGCGATGGCCCGCAGCTCGCAGGCCCTCGGTGGCAGCAGCGAGGAGCTGACCAGCGTGAGCACGACGATCGCGGCGAGCGCCGAGCAGGCGAGCGCGCAGGCGAACGTGGTGTCGGCGGCGGCCGAGCAGGTGTCGCGGAACGTGCAGACGGTCGCGACCGGTGCGGAGGAGATGGGCGCGAGCATCCGGGAGATCGCCCAGAACGCGCAGGAGGCGGCCCGGGTCGCCGGGACCGCGGTCGAGGTCGCCCACCAGACGAACGAGACGGTCTCCAAGCTCGGGGTGAGCAGCAAGGAGATCGGTGAGGTCGTGAAGGTGATCACGAGCATCGCGGAGCAGACGAACCTGCTGGCGCTGAACGCCACGATCGAGGCGGCCCGTGCGGGTGAGGCGGGCAAGGGCTTCGCGGTGGTGGCGAACGAGGTGAAGGAGCTGGCGCAGGAGACGGCGAAGGCGACCGAGAACATCTCGCGGATGATCGAGACGATCCAGGGCGACACGGCCGGTGCCGTGGACGCGATCGCGCAGATCAGTGCGGTGATCGGGCAGATCAACGACTACCAGACGACGATCGCCAGTGCGGTGGAGGAGCAGACGG
>JAOPWW010000154.1 GCA_025965495.1 Frankiales bacterium | reverse complement strand
GGCCGCGTCTCGGCGCTCGCCTGGGTCGTCGGCTCCGCGCTGGCCGCGGTCGCCGGCCTGTTCCTCGCCGGCAGCCCCACGCCCGGGGTCGCCCCGGACATCCAGTTCACCGCGCTGCGCGCCTTCCCGGCCGCGATCCTCGGGGGCCTGGACTCGACCGCCGGTGCGCTGGTGGGCGGCCTGGTCATCGGGCTGACCGAGTCCCTGACCGCCGGGTACCAGGACAAGCTCCTGTTCCTCGGCCGGGGCTTCAGCGACGTCGCCCCCTACGTCGTGATGATCCTCGTGCTGATGGTGCGGCCGTCCGGCCTGTTCGGGACCAGGGAGCTGACCCGTGTCTGACACCGCCACCCGCTCCCTCGGCGACGAGGTCGCCGCCCCCGCTGCCTCCGCGTCCCCCGGCCGCAGGCGCAGGCCGGTCGCGCTCCTGCTCGGCCTGGTCGCCGTCGTGGTCCTGCTGCTGCTGCCCTTCTACGTCGAGAGCTTCTGGCTCCAGGTCGGGTTCGGCGTCTGCGGCGCGGCCGTCGGCGCCATCGGCCTGAACCTGCTCGTGGGCACGACCGGGCAGCTGTCGCTGGCGCACGCCTTCTTCCTCGCCGTCGGCGCGAGCGCCTACGCGTTCGTCTCCGGCGACCCCGGCGGCACCGCCACCAAGGTCGGCGGCCTGGGCCTGTCTCCCGTGATCGGGATGGTCGCCGGGGTCCTGCTGGCCGGCCTCGCGGGCGTGCTGTTCAGCCCGATCGCGGCCCGCCTGCGCGGCATCTACCTGGGCGTCGCCTCGCTCGGCCTGGTCTTCGTCGGTCAGCACCTGCTCAACACGCTGACCTACGTCACCGGCGGCTTCAACGGGCGGACCACACCGCCGTTCGCCCTGCCGGGCTTCAGCTTCACCAGCAGCGACCCCGACCTGTTCGTCGCCGGGGTCCCGTTCGGCGAGGCCGAGCGCGAGTGGTACCTCGGGCTGGTCCTGCTCGCCGCCGCCTGGTGGTTCGCCCACAACCTGCTGCGCAGCCGCCCCGGCCGCGCCCTGCAGACCCTGCGCGACAGCGAGACCGCCGCCGCCGTCATGGGCGTCAACGTCCAGGGCTACAAGGCCCGGGTCTTCCTGGTCAGCTCCATGTACGCCGGGCTGTCCGGCGTGCTGTTCGCGCTGTCCGTCGGCCTGGTCTCGCCCGAGTCGTTCACCCTCGACCTGTCCGTGCTGTTCCTCGCCATGATCGTGCTCGGCGGGCTCGGCTCGGTCGGCGGAGCCGTCGCCGGCGCCGTCTTCGTCCAGGCGCTCCCGCGCGTGTTCGAGCGCTACGCCGACACCCTGCCGTTCCTGTCCGCACCCGGGCAGGGCGGGCTCAACGCCGCGCAGGGCGCCCGCATCCTGTTCGGCCTCGCGATCATCCTCGTCGTCCTGTTCCAGCCGGCCGGCCTCGCCGGCCTGGCCCGCGGGCGCACCGGGCGACGCCGCCGCACCCCCACGACCACCACCACGGGCACCACCACGAGCACCACCGCCAGCACCACCGCACCGTCCGGCACGTCCACCGCACCAGCACAAGGGAGCACCACATGACCCACGGCAAGCGCACGGCCGTCCTGCTCACGGCGGCCCTCCTTGCCGCAGCCACCGGCTGCAGCACCAAGGCCTCCAACGACGGCGGCGGTGGCGGCACGACCGCGGCCGGCGACGTCAAGACCGGTCAGGGCATCTCCGGCAACGAGATCACCCTCGGGGTCCTGACCGACCTCACCGGCGTCTTCGCGGCCCTGGGCACGGACATCACGAACGCCAACACCCTGTACTGGGAGAAGCAGAACAAGGGCGACAAGGTCTGCGGGAAGTACACCGTCAAGCTGAACATCCAGGACACCGGCTACGTGCCGCAGACCGGCGTGCAGCAGTACGGCGGCATGAAGGACAGCATCCTCGCGCTGCAGCAGACGATCGGCTCGCCGCTGAACACGGCGCTCGCGCCGAACCTCACCAGCGACAAGATGATCAACATCCCGTCCGCGTGGGCCCGCAACCTCACCGACACCGAGGGCAACACCGTCGTCGGCGCCACCTACGACATCGAGATGTACAACGGGCTGCAGTACGCGCTCGACAAGGGCCTGATCAAGAAGGGCGACAAGATCGGGCACATCTACTTCGAGGGCGAGTACGGCGCCAACGGCCTCGCGGGCAGCAAGGCCTTCGCGGCCAAGAACGGCCTGACCGTCGTCGAGCAGAAGATCAAGGCGACCGACAAGGACATGAGCTCGCAGATCACGAGCTTCAAGAGCCAGGGCGTCAAGGCGATCGCGCTGACCGTCGCCCCCGGCCAGACCGGCTCGGTCGGCGCCGTCGCGTCGGCCGCCGGGCTCGACGTCCCGATCATCGGCAACAACCCGGTCTTCTCGCCGGCCCTGCTGAAGAGCCCTGCCGCGGCGGCCCTCAAGAAGAACCTGATCGTGGCCTCGCCGGTGAACTCCTTCGACTCCCAGGCCGACCTGCTCAAGGAGTACCAGGCCAAGTACTCCGGCTCGACCCCGAGCCTGGGCGTCGTGTTCGGCACCGGCATGAGCGAGGTCATGAAGCAGATCCTCGAGAAGGCCTGCGCGAACAAGGACCTCACCCGTGACGGCCTGCTGGCCGCCAAGAAGCAGCTCAGCAGCGTCGACACCCAGGGCCTCACCGTGCCGCTCGACCTGTCGGTCGGCGTCGGCAAGAGCCCGAGCCGCAAGAGCTACATCCTGCAGCCGGCCGACGTGCCCGGTGGCGCGAAGCTCCTGAGCGACCAGCCGGTCGAGTCCGCGGACGCGGCCAGCCTGCCGTAGGTCCGTCACGCAGAAGGCCCCCTCCCGCACGCCGCGGGAGGGGGCCTTCTGCGTGCTCAGAGCAGGCTGCGCAGGACCTCGCCCTGCTTGCTGACGAGCTTCTCGACCAGCGGCGCCAGGTAGCTCTCGGCCCTGCCCCCCACCAGGGGGATGCCGACCTTGACGTGGCCCTCGACCACCCACCGGCTGCCGGTGCCGGCCGCCTCCACGCGGGTGGCGCCCCGGATCTCCCCCGGGCTGCCGGCGAAGGCGACGTCCCAGGTGCCGCTGCGCACCCCGTCGACCTCCGGCCCCCACACGTCGGTCTGCGTGACCGCGCCGTCCTTCGGCGCGAACTTCAGCAGGAAGGACGGGATCCCGGCCGGCAGGCGGCGGCGCTGCACCACGCGGAGCCCGCCGTCGGGCAGCTCCTCACGGGACACGAGCGTGCTGCCGTCGTCGAACCGGGCGTCGTTCGCCGGCGCCCAGCCGGGGCCGGTCAGCGCCGCCCAGGTCGCCTCGACGTCGGTGGGCACGTCGACGACGACGTGCACGGGCTTGCTCACAGCGGACCTCCAGGACCAGGCGGACGGTCAGCCGGCCGTGCGCGCGCAGGGGCTCGCCTCGGAGGCCGGCTCGGGCCGACCGTAGTGGAAGCCCTGGGCCCGGTCGACGTCGAGGCCGCGCACCCTCGCCTCCTGCGCGGGCAGCTCGACGCCCTCGACCTCGATCTGCAGGCCGAGGCTGCGGGCGAGGCCCACGAGGCCGGCGGACAGCCCGGAGGCCGAGGCCGCCCCGACCTCCCCGAGCAGAGAGGCCGGGATCTTGACGCTGTGCAGCGGGAGCTGGTCGAGCCGGCCGAGCGGGACCGACCCGACACCGAAGCCGTCGAGCGCGAAGCGCACCCCGGCGCCCGCCAGCGCCGCCATCGCGGGGGGCGGCGGCTCCAGCAGCGCGTCCTCCCCGACCTCCAGCACCAGCCGCTCGCCCTCCAGGCCGTGGCTGCGCAGCACCGCCAGGACCGCCGTCTCCAGGCCGGGGTCGCGCAGCTCGCTCGCGGTGAGGTTGACCCGCAGCCCCAGCCGGGAGCCGCCGGCCCGCTCCCACGCAGCCACCTGCCGGACCGCCTCGGCGAGGACCTGACGGCCGAGCGGCACCATCCGCCCGAGCCGCTCGGCGAGGGGGACGAAGTCGGCGGGCGGGACCAGGCCGAGCTCGGGGTGGCGCCACCGGACCAGGGCCTCGACAGCGGAGACGCTGCCGGTCCGCAGGTCGACGCAGGGCTGGTAGTGCAGCTCGAGCGCGCCGGGCAGGACGGGCGCCGACAGGCCCTCCAGCAGCACCTCGACGCGGGCCGACAGGCCGCCGGCGTCGTCGGCGACCTCCCGCGAGGACAGGCTCCAGCGGCTCCCGCCGGAGCGCTTCGCGGCGTACATGGCGGCGTCCGCGAGAGCCAGCAGCGACGCCGCGTCGTCACCCTCGCGGGCCACCGCGACCCCGACGGAGGCCCGCACCTCGACCCGCTCCTCGGCCAGGCGCAGCGGCAGCGACAGCGCGTCCAGGACGCGGGCGGCCACCAGGGTGGCCCGGTCCGCCCCGTCCAGGCCGAGCAGCAGCACCGCGAACTCGTCGCCCCCGAGCCGCGCGGCGGTGTCGCCGCTGCGCAGCAGGCCCGACAGCCGTGAGGCGACGGTCGTCAGGACGCTGTCGCCGGCCGCGTGCCCGAGGCGGTCGTTGATCCCCTTGAAGCCGTCGAGGTCGACGTAGAGCACCGCGACGCGGCCGGAGGCGTCGCGCTGGGTCAGGGCCTGCTCGACCCGCTCGACGAACAGGGGGCGGCGGGCGAGGCCGGTGAGGTCGTCGCTGGTGACCTGCTGCTGCAGGGCGGTGTGGCTGGACTCGACGTCCTCGAGCCGGCGGCGCAGGCGGGCCCGACCCAGCAGGAGCCCGAGCTGTCCGGCGAGAGCAGTCAGCAGCTCGAGGTCCCCGCGCCCGAGCGACGCAGCCCCCCGGGGTCGTCCGGAGACGGTCAGCACGCCCACCGCGACGCCGTCGACCAGCACGGGCGCCGCGACGAGGTCCAGGCACCCCCGCACGAGCAGCCAGGCCCCGACGGCGGGGTCCAGCGCGGCCAGCCCGACCCGGTCCCCGGGGTCGAACCGGGGCACCAGGACCGGGGCGGGGAGCAGGACGGCGAGGGCGGCGACCGCGACCGCGTCGGCGGGCGCCGCCCCGGGGAGGCCGGCGACGCCGACGACGTGCAGCAGGCTGCTCGGGCCGTCGTCCAGGTCGAGCAGCAGCTCTCCGCGCGCCACGCCGAGGGCGGCGACCGCGGCGGCGAGGAGCGCGCGGGCGGGGTCGTCGTCGGCAGCCGAGGCGGCGGAGAAGACCAGGTCGAGGTCGCGGGCCGACCGCAGTCCGCGCAGCGACCCCACGCCGAGCAGGACGAGGGCGCCGAGTGGCGGCAGCAGCAGCGCCGGCGCGGCGGTGCGCCCGGACAGCCGCAGGAGCGCGACCGC
>JAOPWW010000145.1 GCA_025965495.1 Frankiales bacterium | reverse complement strand
CCGGACGTCGGCCTGCAGGCCGGAGACGGCGCTGGCGAGGTCGCCGTCGTGCAGGGCCGGCGGTCGGGTGCGCGCCATGACCGCGCGGACCTGCTCCTCGGCGTCCTCGACGAAGTCCGACAGGCGGGCAAGCTCGACGGGGGTGCTCGGGCCGGCGGCGAGCAGGCTGCGGGCGATCATCAGCGACTGCGCGACGGTGTCGTGCAGCTCGGCCGCGAGCTGCCCGCGGGCGCCCTCCTCCGCGGCGACGAGGCCGGACAGCAGCTCGAACACCCCGGCCGCGGCGGTGTCGGCGTCCCGGCGGGCCCGGGAGCCGAGCTCGTCGGACAGGCGGACGCGCAGGTGCAGGGCGTCCAGGACCCGGGCCAGCTCGGCGAGCTCGGAGGTGGCGGCGGCCAGGACCGGCCGGGCCTCGTCCTCGACGGCGCCGCTGGGCTCGTGCAGCCGCCGGACGGCGTCGTCGCCGAGCCGGCGCAGGCTCGCGCTGACCCGGGCCGCGGCGACGACGGCGACCAGCGAGAGCAGCAGCCCGACGACGGTCCCGGCGGTGAGCGCCTCGGTGACGGCGGGCTGGAGCCGCCCGGTGGCGGACAGCACCGCGCCGGCCGTGCCGCTGACCGCGAGGACGGAGCCGGCCGACAGCAGGCCCGTCCAGACGGTGAGCGGCAGGCCGGCGCGGGTCACCGGAAGACTCCGGTGGTGGTCCAGTCGGCGGTCGGGCGGGCGGGCAGGTCGGTCGCCCGCCGGGTCGGCAGCAGCAGGTCGGGCTCGGCGGCCAGGGCGACCGCGCCGAGCAGGGAGGCGACGGCCCGCTCGACCAGGTGCAGCTCCTCCACGACCGACTCGATGCCGCCGTCGCGCAGGGCGAGCCGGCCGAGCCGGTCCGCGCTGTCGCGCAGCAGGGCCAGCGCGGGCGCGGTGTCGGCGCCGAGGTCGCCGAGCGCCTTGGCGGCGCTGGTGTGCCGCGAGGACAGGTCGGCGATCGACAGCCAGCTCTCGGCCTGGCCGACCAGGACCTGCGCGAGGCGGGTCTCCTGCCGACCGAACGCGGCCGAACCGGCGCTGCGGCGGGCGAGGAGCACGGCCAGCGGCGCGTCCCGCGGGCCGAGGACCGCCGAGCACCAGGGACGCCCGTCCTCGACGCCGCTGCTGACGCCGCGCTCGCCGAGGGCGCGCAGCACCCAGGGCTCGTCGAAGGCGTCGGGGTCGACCCGGAGCCGCTGGGGGACGCCGGTCTCGTCGCCGGCGTAGCGGACCGGGCCCTCGGCGGCCAGCAGGACCATCTCGACGTCGGCGCCGCCGAACAGCCGGGCCGCGGCGGTGAGGACGACCTGGGCGGAGGTGTCGGTGGAGCGGGCCGTCGCCTGCTCCTGGCCGCGGGCGAGCTCCTCGAACAGCCGGGCCTCGCCGGTGCGGCGGGTCTGCTGCTCGTAGGAGCTCCACAGCAGGGCCAGCGGCACGACGAGCCCGAGCAGCCCGACCGGGCTGGTCACGGCGAGGTGGACGGCGAGCAGGCCGAGCGAGGCGTTGCCGGCGGCGTGCAGCGCCGACAGGGGCGCGCTCGACAGCACGAGCCGGGTCCACCGCTGGTCGCTCATGAGGGCGACGGCGAGCCCGATCAGGCTGTGGTTGAGCCCGAAGAAGGCCGCGAGGCCGACGACGGCGCCCGGGAAGCCGCCGCCGAGGGCGGTCGCGGCAGCCGCCGCTCCGGCCGCGGACAGCGCGAACTGGGCGACGTTGTACTGGACCTTGAGGCGCGGCTGGGCCCGGACGAGCTGTGCGGCTCCCGCGCCGACCGTGACACCGGCGACGACCCAGGCGCCGGTGTGGGCGACCAGGGCTGCGGCGAGGGCGGCCTCGGTCAGCGAGAACGTCCACCGCTGCCGCCCGAACTGCAGGTGGACGACCGCGACCTCGGCGCCGGCGACGGCGAGCGCCAGCAGGACCGGCGCCCACCACGGCGCCCCGCCCCAGCCGGTGCGGACGGACACGACGACGGCGAGCAGCAGCCACAGGGCGCCGGCGGCGCGGACGGCCTGCGGGGGCGGCAGGGCGCGCAGGCCGCGGCCTCCTGCCCGGGTCACGACCACGAGCTCGCCGACCACGACGACGCGCTCCACGAGGAGGCGCTCCAGGAGCTCGCCGACCACGACGACGCGCTCCACGAGCTCGCCGACCAGCTGCTGGCGTCGAAGCCGCCCTCGCCGCTGAGGTCCCCGCTGCCGGCGGGTCCGGTGCCGTCGGGGCCACCGACGAGCTGCTTCGGGGTGCGCAGCAGGCCCGCGCCGTCGCGCTCCCCCGGGAGGTCGACGGCCGCGCTGCGCAGGGAGGCCTTGACCTGCGCCGGTGTGGCGTCCGGGTGCTGGGCCAGCAGGAGGGCGACCGCGCCGGAGACGACCGCTGTCGCCTGGCTGCTCCCGGTACCGCGGCTGAGCCCGTCTGCCCGGGGGGTCACGGAGCGGCCGATGACCGAGTCGGGCGGCAGCAGGCCGAGCACGCCCACGCCGCTCGCGACGACGTCGGGCCGGCGGACGCCGGCGACGACGGCACTGCCGCTGAACGCCGCGACCTGCTCCGCCGGGAGGTCGGCCGCCCCGACCGACACGATCCGCGGGTCGAACCCGGGGTCCCCGACCTGCCCGGCGGTGTTGCCGGCGCTGACGACCACCGTGACACCGGCGGAGCGGACCCGCTCGACGGCGTCGGTCAGCGGGTCGGCGCCGTAGGCCTCCGCGGGCCGCTGGTGGGAGAAGGACAGGTTCGCGACGTCGACCGAGGAGGCGTGGGCGGCGACCCAGTCCAGGCCCCCGAGGACCCGCGACAGCGACGTCTCGCCCGCCCGGTCGGCGACGCGGACGACCAGGACGGTCGCGCCGGGCGCCACCCCGACCGGGTGCTTCACGGTGCTGGTCGTGCCGCCGGCGAGGACGCTGGCGAGGAAGGTGCCGTGCCCGTAGCCGTCGTCGAAGACGCCGCTCGTGACGGGGTCGCCGTGGCTGGTGTCCACGGCGTCCACGAGCCGGCCCCCGGCCCGGGACAGGGCGGCGGTGTCGGTGACGCCGGTGTCGACCAGCGCGACCCGGACCCCGCGGCCGGCCTGCGGCGTGCCGGCCGGCCCGGACAGGCCCTCGGCGGCGCGGACGCCGGGCCCGGAGCCGGCACCGCCGGTGAGCACGACGGCGTCGTCGGGAGCCAGCCCCCGGACGCCGCGAGTGCGGGCGAGGCGGGCGAGCGACGCCGCGCTCCCCCGGACGACGGCGGCGTGCAGCGCCGGCAGCGAGCGGACGACGTCGACCCCGGCGACGGGGACCGGGGTGCCGGACCAGGTCACCACCGCCTGGGACACGGCGGCGGGCGACGGGGACGCCTGCGCGGAGGCCGCGAGGGGGCCGGCGACCAGCAGCGCGCCGACGGCGAGGGCGACGGGAGACAGGGCAGAGGACGCACGGCCGGGACGGGTCATGCGTACAGGCTCGGCGCGGGAGGGCCCCAGGTGGAGCCGTCCGGCGTGTTGTCCCCCGAACGGCCTACTGCAGCTGCGCGACCCCCGCTGCGCCGACCGGCCCAACCGGGCGGATCCAGGGCTACAGGCGGGGCTGCTGCGCGCCGACAGAGCGGGGGACGACTCGCGGCTCCCGCCGCGGGCAGCACAGGTGGAGGACGCGGTGACAGCCGTGACAAGTGGTCTGGACAGTGCGACGGGCGCACGCCCGGCACTCGGCACGATCCCGTCCCAGCCGGGCGGCTCGCCCTCCGGGTTCACCGCGATGGTGGTCGACGACCACCCGCTGGTGCGCGAGTCGATGGTGGCCCGGCTGCGGGCCATGGGCGCCCGCGAGGTCGTCGAGGCGGCCACGCTCGGCGAGGCCCGGGCCCGGGCCAACCTGTCCGGCCCCCGGGAGCTGTGCCTGCTCGACCTCGGCCTGCCCGACGGCAGCGGCCTGGACCTGCTCGCCGAGCTGCGCGGCGCCGGCTGGCAGCGCCTGGTCGTGCTGTCCGCCGCCGACGACCCCTACAGCGTCCGGGCGGCCTTCGTCGCCGGCGCCCAGGGCTACCTGCTCAAGACCGCCTCCCCGACCGTCGTCACCGACGGCGTCCGCCGCGTGCTCGACGGCGGGGTCTACGCCGACCCGTCGGTCGCGTCGCTGCTCGCGGCCGGTCTGCGGGGCGGTCCGGTCGTCACCGGCGTCAGCGAGCTGTCGGCGCGCGAGGTCGAGGTGCTGCGCCTGGTCGCCGACGGGCAGTCCAACAAGCAGATCGGTGACGAGCTGGGCCTGTCGGCCTTGACCGTGAAGTCCCACCTGGCCCGGATCGCCCGCAAGCTGGGGACCGGGGACCGGGCAGAGATGGTGGCGCTGGCAATGCGCGCCGGCGTGATCCGCTAGGCCGTTACCTCTGGGGCACTGCCGCGTTAGGTTGCTGACAGCAACTTTTGTGGAG